>CALGZB010000001.1 GCA_937934655.1 uncultured Acidimicrobiales bacterium
ATGGAAACCAAGAGCGCGGCAATGAAGCCTGTCGGCCGGTTCGTTCTTTTCAGCGGCGCCTACGCCGCACTCGCCTGGTTCGGCAATGCTTCCGCTGCCGCAGTCGAGCTCAAGGAATACCCGTATAACGACAACATCAGCTTCACCGGCTTTCTTGGCGATATGACCGCTGTCCCTTTGATCGATGTGATCTCGACGCCCTTTACCCAAACGTTCTTTCCGCTCCTCGGTCTGCTCATGTTGGCGTCCTTCGTTCTCGGTTCACTTGCAATCCTTACCGGCAGATTCCAAACCCAGCTCTGGGGCACGGCAGCGTTCATCACGTTGCCCTACGGCCTCCTCGGGTTGCTGGCCCTTCCTGGTCCGTACGACGGCGAATGGGTTGAGGAAGGTTGGGCGCAACTTGCGGTCTTCCCGGTGTGGAGCGTCATCGTTTGTATGTCGGTTGCATTGCACGTGGCCCGCAGAAACGCCAGCCCTTCCGGCACCGTGGCTCCCGAACCGACTCCTGCACACAATTTGCTTTAGGTCGGTTTGCGTTAGATCCGCTTGCCTTAGGTCGCTCACTTCTCGTCCCAGCGCTCGTCTGCAAAGATACCGAGACTAGAGCGGCCGATCCGTGGCCGTCAGGCGAGAGGACTTCCATGGGGCAGCTCACAGGACGTGTGGCGATCGTGACCGGGGCGGCGCAAGGTATTGGTCGGGCATTCGCCGAACGCCTCAGCGCCGAGGGCTGCCACGTGTTCGTCACCGATCGCCAAGCGTCCATCACCGACGTCGCCAGCCCGATCGGCGCCACCGGATTCGTGGGCGATGTGGCCGATGCCCAACACGTCCGAGCGGTTGTTGATGCCGCAGTTGCTGCGCATGGAACCGTGGACATCATGGTGAACAACGCTGGCGAGGTGAAACAATCGGGCCCGCTCGATGCTTGGGATCGGGCCGACAGCGACTTCGACCTGATGGTCGGGTCCAACACAAAGGGTGCGTATCTGTTTGGCCGAGCGGTCGCCCCAATCATGGTCGAAGGCGGCGGCGGCAACATCGTGAACGTCTCGACCGATCACGTAAAGCCTGGCCCAGGATGCCACCCGCACCACGGACACGGGTCGATGGACCTTTACAACGCTGCGAAATGGGCGCTCAATGGGTTCACGTTCGACTGGGCCAAGTCGTTGGCAAAGCACAACATCCGGGTCAACAACATCTGTATGGGCGCTACCGACACCGAGATGCTTCGTGGATGGATGGGCGATGATCCCTCCCCCGAGATACTCGCCACTTGGATGCAACCAGCCCAGATCGCTCAGGTTCTCGTCGACCTCCTCGAAGAGGGCCCCGACGGCCGAACCGCCAACAGTATCGGCCTGTACGCCGGCGAGGAATGTGTGCTCGGACCGCCCGAAGCCCTCTAGATCAGCCCAACGAGACGGGTAGTTCCCAGCAGGTATGCATCTCGCCCAGCCGGAGCGATCGCAACACCGGCTCGTGCTCGGGGGCAAGACGAATCTCGGGATACGCATCGAGCAACATCCGTGAAGCGGCAACCGCAACATCGCGCGTGAGCGCGTACTGCGACCTCGGCCGTTCCTTTGGCATGGCCGGATACACCGACGGGCGCCCAAGCCCGAAGGCGATTCCTGAGGGAAGACCATCGGCCCGATACTGTCCGCGAGGTTCTCGCTGACAAAGGTCGGGGCGCTCAACCACGAACAGGTCGGGCTCGGAGAACACTCGAGGGTCGCGATTGGCGGCAGCCGCCGAGCAGTTCACGAGGGCTCCCTCGGGCAGGAGTCGGCCGAATCGTTCGACCTCGTGGCGAGTAAACCGCAGCGCCGAGTGCACCGCGGGACTGTGCCGGAGCGCCTCGTGCCATGCGTGCTTCATGAGCCGAGGGTCAGCGGCAACGACGTCGAGCTGGTCGGGGTGGTTCAGTAGCTGAAACCACAGGTTCGCCAGTCCTCCATGCAACGTTTCGTGGTCGGCCTCGAAGATGGTGGCGACGATGTCTGCAGCCTCGATGGGGCCGCCGTCGAGATCGAGGCCAGCGGCAGCGCTAATGAGGTCTTCGCCGGGGTTGGTTCGCCGTTGGTTAAGCAGCGGCTCGATGAGTTTGACGAGGTCGGCTGTCGCCGTGCGGCCTTCTTGGCGCGCACGTTCGTTCCAACCTGCGCCTCGTTGCATTCGCCAAAACAAGCCGGCGAACTCGACGAGGTCATCGCTTGGCAGGTCGAGAACCGCGCTCCACAACTCGAGCGGGAGCCGTGCGGCGAACCGTATGGCTAGATCTGGTTCGTCTTTCAGATCGTGAAGGACCCGTTCGACGATCGACTCCAGGTGTTCATCGATCCGATTGGCTTGGGCCCACAGCACCGGGAGCTCGCCGCCGAGGTCCCGTCCAAATGTCGACTGTCCGCTAAACCAGCGTTTCGGCCGTGACTCGAAGTTCGCCTGATCGGCGAACACCGACGTCACGTCGTCGTAGCGGGTGACCCAGAACCGATTACCTACCCAGTCGCGGTAGCAGGCGTCGTGCTCTCGAAGAATCGTGAGGAGCCGAAACGGATCGGTCAGCATCTCGTCGCTGATGAGCTCTCTCGGCGCCAGAAGGTTGGTCGACTCCCCCACCCGTTCGCGCTGATACACCTCGTAGGTGCGGTATCCGGCGGCGGGTAGCGGTTCGGTATCTGGTTCTTCGTAGCTAGCGTCGGTCATGATTTGGCGGGGAGGTCCATCCGCAACCAGAGCGTGCGAATCGCTCCAAGGCCGATCGGTGCCAGCGCCTCGCCGTCGAGGTCGGTGGGCATCCGATCGGCTTCGAGCCGGATGTTCTGGAACGTCTCGCTCAGCACCTGAGCCCCAACGATGGTTTCTTGTTCCGAGATCCACGCTCCTGGACACAGGTGTGGCCCGACACCGAAGGCCATATGACTACGGCGACCGTCCTTGTCGTGACCCGAGCGGAGGATCTTGTCGCTATACAGATCGCTGCGGAAGATATCGAAGCGTTCGGGTTCGGCGAAGACCCGGTCGTCGTGATTGGCCGACACATCGACCATATGGAGAAGCGAGCCAGCGGGAATCACCACGCCGTGCATCTCGATCTCGAACGTGTTGTGGCGCGGCTGGCCCCCGATGGACGTCGAATGCCGGAGCATCTCGTGGAACGCAGCGCGCCAGAGGCTCGGATCGTCGAGCACCGCCTGATATTGGTCGGGGTGCTGGAGAAGCAGATACCAAAGGTTCATG
This sequence comes from uncultured Acidimicrobiales bacterium, assembly GCA_937934655.1. Taxonomy (GTDB): domain Bacteria; phylum Actinomycetota; class Acidimicrobiia; order Acidimicrobiales; family SHLQ01; genus CALLQB01. Next base: position 3,250 of record CALGZB010000001.1, read on the forward strand.
ATTGCGCCGCGGGTAGTCTCGCCACCGCCGCCGACAACCAGCGCCACAAACGACGTGATTTCTTCGGTCGACATCACGTCGCCATCGATCTCGGCGTGACACAGTTCCGAGATGATGTCGCGACAAATCTCCTCGCCAGCATCGTCGTACAGATAGGTGGGTTCGACGCGACGCTCCTCCACCAGCGACCCCACATACTCTTCGAGGTCTTGGCGCGCGACCACACCGTCGTGGTGCGTATCGCTACCACCGAGCCCCGACATCATGGCGTCGTACCACCAATTGAACTGCGAACGAGCTTCGTCGGGAATCCCCAGAACCTGCGCAACCACGCCGATAGGGAATTCGTTGGCGAAGCCTCGACCCAGCTCAACAAGCACCGTTCCGCCGTCGATCTCGACGCCCTTGGGGTTGTCGGCGTGCCACCACTGGTCGATGAATTCCTCCGCCAACGCCCGCAATGCTGGAAGTCGTTTGGTCAGGGCCGCTCCGACCAAATGCCGGCCGTAAATGTTGCGGCGGCGGCGATGCTCGATCCCGCTCAGCTCAAGCTGGGTGTTTCCCAGCACTCCCGACGATGAGCCTTTCGGGATGGTGTTGAACCCAATCTCGTCGAAGTAGGCCGCCTCGATATCGGAGTACCGGGTGACGTAGTAGCAGTTGTGGAGGCGGTCATGGAAGACCGGATAGTGATCGCGAAGGATCTGATAGTACGGGTACGGGTTGCGTCTGAACTCGCTGCTATCGAAGATGCGAGGGTCGATCAGCGGCGTACCGTCGGCAGCGTGGCCCATATCGGCGGCCTCGCCAAGCGGCATATGGGCAAACTTCTTCACCGCACCGCCGTTCGAGACACCGCCGTTCGAGACACCGCCGCCCGAGTAAACAGTCTCGCAACGTAGTACTTCGAAAAGACTCGTGGTTTGTTCCGCGTTCGCCATCGCAACGCTCCCCTAGGTCGTCTGCACGAGAAGCTACCGGTCGACGGTGAGCCACCGCGAATTTCGACCGGTAGCTCTCCTCCAGCTATCGCTGTTCTAGCCGGTGGGTCGTACAGCGTCGGCGGGATCGAGTCGGGCCGCCTTCGCCGCCGGGTACAGACCAGCCAGAGCACCGATGACGAGCGCCACCGCCACGCCAGCGGCGAGCGCCTCTGAGGGCACGGCGACGGTCCAGCCCTGGTTGTTGGCGTAGACCCAGGTCGCCGTCACCCCGAGGGCAACCCCCAGCGTTCCGCCCAACGTCGATAGCGCAGCTGCCTCGATGACAAACTGCGAGCGGATATGGCCACGGGTGGCGCCAAGGGCTCGTCGGAGCCCGATCTCGCTTCGACGCTCGATGACGGCGATCACCATGATGTTGGCAATACCGACGCCACCAACCAGGAGCGCAACGCCACCCAGTGCTAACAGCAGGTTCTGCAGGTTCTGGTCGACCTTGGCCTGTGCCTCCAGAGCGTCCGATGGCCGAGAGACTTCAACCTCGTTGGGGTCCACGGGGTTCGCCGTCCGGGCCAGCAGTGGTCGTGTCGCTTCGAGCAACGTTGGCTGGACTCGTAGGTAGATCGCCGTGTGGTTCGCATCGATCCCCAGTTCGGTCTGGGCGTAGTTATGCCCCAGAAACACCGAGCGATCCAGATCGGGGTGCAGCGGATGCGATTTCATAATACCGATGACCTGAAATACTCGCCCGGCTATGGCCACCGTAGGCCCACCCTCGATGCTGTCGATCGCAAGGCGCTCGGCTGCGACGGCTCCCAGCACCACCACGGGCAGATCCTGCGTGTTCTCGTCGATGAACCGGCCGGATGCAGTCTCAAGTTGCAGAGCGTCGTCCAACGAGCCGTCGGTGGTCAATGCCTTCACACCGTTTGGGGTCTCGTCGTGGATGCTTCGGTTGACGTCGGCATTGACCTCGGCGATCCCCGACGTGCTCTCCACAGTAGGAATGGCCCCGAGCATGACATTGGCATCGGGCGGCAGTTTGGAGCTCTCGCCGATGAAGCTCGAACCTGGCCGCACCTGAAGCAGATTGGTACCGAGTTCGTCGAGTTCTGCCAGGATGTCGGCCTTTGATGATGCTGAGATGCCGACGACGGCAACCATCGAAGCGATACCAATAGCGATGCCCAAAGCGGTCAGCAGCGTCCTGGCCGGCCTTGAGCCGAGGCCACCGAGACCGGTCCAGATCCGGTCGCGAAACCGAAGCTGCGACCGGCCGACGGCGGGTGTTGTTCGGGTACTCATGAGATGGCGCTTCCTTGGGCTGTGGGCTGGTAGATGAGTCCGTCGCGAACGTGGATACAACGGGGTGCTCGTGCCGCCACTTCGCTGTCGTGGGTGATGATGGCGATAGTGGCCCCGATGCGTTCGTTGAGATCGGCGAGCAACGCCAGAACATCGTCGCTGGTTCTTGTGTCGAGGTTTCCTGTGGGCTCATCGGCCAAGATGAGCGACGGCTCCGACACGATCGCCCGAGCGATGGCCACCCGTTGACGTTGCCCTCCCGAAAGCTTCGGGGGTTTGGTGTTGGCTCGATCACCGAGCCCTACATGATCAAGCGCCTGAAGCGCCCGACGATTTCTTTCTCGATGGTCAATCCCCTGGTAGATCAGGCCGTTGGCCACGTTGTCGATGATTCGGGATGACTCCAGCAGATGGAAACTCTGAAACACGAACCCCAGCTTCGTGGCCCGCAGGCCGCAAAGCTGGCGCTCGGAGAGCGACCGGGTATCGATGCCGTCGATGAGTACCGACCCTTCGGTTGCCCGATCGAGCGTCCCCATTACGTTAAGCAGGGTGGATTTTCCCGAACCCGAGGGACCGACGATGGCAACGATCTCTCCCGAGTCGATGGTGATATCGACCCCTGCGAGCGCCTGGATCGGCGGTTCACCCGGATACGAGCGCACAACACCCCGCAATTCGATTGCCGGATACGTCATGACGGCACCACCACTTCGGTACCTTCTTCAAGCCCAGTGATCTCGGCTAGGCCATCGACAACAACACCGAGTTCGACCGATTTCAACGCCACGCCGTCGGCAGCGTCCACCTGAACAGCCCAGCCGCCCTCGGCGAGGGCAATGAGTGCCCGGACCGGAACGGTCAGCACCTCTTCGCTGATGAGTTTGGT
>CALGZB010000002.1 GCA_937934655.1 uncultured Acidimicrobiales bacterium
GTTGGCGCGGCCCCGGACAACGGCCCAGATGGCGTCGATGGTTGCTTTGTCGCCCCCAGCCCAAATGGCGTCGATGCCGTCTTTGGTGGTGTACCTCGAGATCTTGCGGAGCCGTCGTTGCCGTTGGTGTTCGGATTCTTCCTCGGGTTTGTTGTGGTGGTTGACGAACTCTTTAACGGTTTCTTTCGATTGGTCGGGATTGCTATTGCGTAACTCGTCGAGCAGCTCTGGGTCTTTCGAAGCGGCTCCATCGGTTTTGGAGTCGGCGTCGGCGAGATCATCGAGTTGTTCTTCGGAGACTGCCCCCGACTCGATGTCGTCTTTGAGTTCGGGGTTGTTGCGGAGGGTGTCGCCACGTTTGGCGCGTTGTTTCTTGGCTTTCTTGGACCGCTTGCCGCCCTTGCCGATGAGGGTTTCGGTATCGCGTGGTGAAGCACCGGACTCTTGGTGGTTGGCGATGATGTCGGCTTCGGTGGCGGTGAGGATCCGGCTGTAACGCCCGATTGTCGCTATGGCGGCTTCGGCCGGCAGCGCCACTATCGATTGCAGGAGATGTTGGAAGGTGGGGTCGAGCATGTTGGGTTCGATGAGCCCAAACGGGTTCGACACCCTCGGCGGCCATGGTGGTGCTGGCGACGATGACGGGGTCGCCGAAGATCCACCGGACGGGGCGGACCCGTCGGCGCTTTCGGTGAGGTTCAGGTCGAACCGAAGTTCTTCTACCAATGTCATGTATCGAACAGTAGTTCGATGGTGTGACAGTCTCTTTCAAACAACCAGAATCCGATCGAAACTCGACCTATTCGGCCGCTGGGTCCGGCTTGCCGATAGGTCGATAGGTGCCTTGCTGGGCGAGTGATGCGACCCGTTCGCCTGCTTGGTTGTAGATAGCGCCGATGTTGAGGCCACGCCCGTCGTTGATCGAGGGGCTGGTCATCGAGAACGTGTGCCAGTGGTTGAAGTCGAGCGGTCGGTGGAACCAGATGGTGTGATCGAGCGTCGACCCTTTGAAGAGACCGAAATCTTCATAGTGGGGTTTCCATGCAGTGCCCATGAAGGCCCGGTCGCTCACATAACCCATCATCGCCTGGTGCATAAGTGCCTCCTCCGGTAGCGGGCTGAGGGGTTTGATCCAGAGATCGAGTTCGGCTTTGCCGTCGTCGTTGCGAGCTGGATCGATCCGAACCTCCACCGGCTGATCATCCCATCCGGGGCGCTGATGAAGTTCGTCTCGGTTCACGGTGCTGTCGAATGGCGTGGTCGAAGGAGTCGGGTCGCAGCGGTCGGGGCCGCCGTCGATTCCCGATGACAACCCCACCTGAGCCTGACTGATGATATGGCCGTCTTGGTGTACCTCGACCCGCACCGACGCATAGGTATTTCCTTCAAAGATGCGATGCGCCACATAACGAAGAGGAATATCGGCCCGGCCACCGCGCAGGAATACTTGCTGGAGCGATTGGATGGTCCGCGTCGGAACAGTTCGGCCAGCAGCGACGATTGCTTGGGCGACAACCATTCCGCCGAAGAGTCGCTTGCTGTAGTTGAGAGCGTTGGTTCCGGCCGACCCCTCCCAGATCTGAAACTCGTCGGTGTTCTCGATGTCGACGAGATCGAGGCGGTTCAGGAGTCGGTCGGTAGCGGTGGTCACCGAGTGAGGTTACGAGAAACGACCAGGCGACAGAAACGTGCGGCCATGAAGCATTTGTCACCCGCGGGTTTCTCGCGGTCGAAGAGCCTCGGCCTTTCTTCGGTGTTGCCGGACGTGTAGGTTCGTCGACGACGGCTTCCCCTCCGACTCCCAAGTTCTCGGAGGTTTCGTCGTGCCCGACGAGCCGTCATTTGATTCGCCCTCGTTCGACAAGACTTCGTTCGACCAGCCCACATTCGACGCAGCATCTTTGGACCCCCTGCTCGACCTTCCCGACGTCACGTTTCGTGACCGGGTGCTCGACGCTCTTGCTGTTGCCCGCGTTGACACGGCGTCGATCATCGGTGCGCTCGTCCTTGTGGCGCTAGTTGCAGGTGGGGTTTGGTACAGCCGGTCCACTGACGACCAGGTCGAGTTGGTGTTGCCGATGGCCACGCCAGAGATGATCGCTGCGCCCACGACGCCGGCCACCACTGTCCCTCCGTCCGAGGTGGTTGTGCACGCCGCCGGAGCGGTGCGACATGCCGGGTTATACGTTCTTCCCGCCGGCAGCCGGGTCGATGATGTCATCGCCGCTGCTGGGGGTGCGGTGGCCGGGGCCGACCTCGACCGGGTGAATCTGGCATCGCCGGTGCGTGACGGAATGCGAGTGTTCATACCTCTGAAAGGCGAGGCGGTGCCAGGAGTGGTCGCTGGCGACTCGCCGGGTCAGGAACAGGAAGGCCCGGTCGATATCAACACCGCCGATGCCAAGCAGCTCGAGTCGCTGCCAGGGGTCGGACCAGCGACGGCTGCTGCAATTCTCGAACATCGATCTCGCACCGGAGCGTTTCGCTCTATCGAGGATCTCCTGGAGGTTCGAGGGATCGGCGAGTCAAAGCTCGAGCAGCTGCGTCTGCATGTGACCGTCTAGTGGTTTCGTTCGACGTAAAGCTCTGGTTGTTCGCTGCGGCCACTTGGACGGGATCCCTGACAGCGATCGGGGTTCCGGTACCGGTCCTGATGCTGGCGGCCATCGGACTCGGGGCGCTTCGGCGTTGGTGGGCGATCGCGCTCTTCGTGCTGGTGGTTTCGAGCCAGATGGCCAGCTGGGTGATCGCCGACCTTGCCCCGGTGGAAGGAGGGTCTTTCTCGGGCGAGGTCACCCTGGTATCCGACCCTCAACCAATCGGGTCTTCGCTGCGTGCCGATGCCCAGACACCCTGGGGCAAACTTCAGTTGCGGGCCAGCGGTCGTGCCGCCGACGATCTTCGTCCGCTTCTAGCCGGCGACACGGTTGTGCTCGGCGGCAACGTCACGCCTCGACAAGATGATGCCGACTGGCTTCTGCAGCGCAAAGTGGTCGGACTTATCGAGGTCGATCGCATCGGCGGGTACGTGCCAGCAACCGGGCTCATCGGCATCGCCAATGCGTTCCGCCAAACGCTGGAGGCTGGCTCGGTTTCGTTGGGCGAGGAACGCCAGACCCTCTTCACGGGTTTGGTGGTTGGCGACGACCGCTGGCAATCGGCGCAGACCTCCGATGACTTCCGTGGGAGTGGGCTCGGGCATCTTTTGGCAGTCAGCGGCCAGAACGTGGCTTTTGTGCTGCTGGTGATCACCCCGATGGTGCGGTTGTTGCCGCTGGGGGTGCGGATTGGGGTGGTGCTGTTTGTGTTGGTGCTGTTTGGTTTGGTGACCAGGTTCGAGCCGTCGGTGTTGCGGGCATCGGTGATGGCTGCGTTGGCGGTGGTGTCGGTTGCGGCTGGGCGTTCGGGTTCGGGTGTGCGGCTGTTGGGGGCGTGTGTTGTTGGGTTGTTGTGGTGGGATCCGCTGCTGGGT
>CALGZB010000003.1 GCA_937934655.1 uncultured Acidimicrobiales bacterium
CCCTTTGGTTCTTCGGATTTTTCTCGCCGCTGCCCATTCTGCTTCGCAATCGATCGCCAAGGTTGCTGGTGATTTTTGGGACGGCATGCGTGGTTTTCTCGGCAATCCTGGCTCCGCTCTTTCAAACGGGGATTCCTGACGATGTCGAACTCCTTGGGCAGTACTGGGTTACCGGCGCACACGGCACCGATGGCATCGAGGGTGCCTTTATGTACCTCCCAACCGAGATTCTCTTTCGGCTCCTAGGAGCGATCATGATTGGGATGGCGCTGGCTCGGCTGGGAATCGTGCAGGGCACCAGCGGGTCAGCGGTCTACCGGCGGATGGTCGCCTATGGCTTTGGGGTTGGGTTGCCTCTAGCTATCGCCGCTGTTGTTTGGCGTGCCATTGGCGACTTTGGACCCGGGGTCGCCATGGTGGCCGAAGCCCCAAACACCCTTGCCGGGATTCCCATGGCTCTCGGCTACCTCGGTCTTGTCACCTTGTGGGGGAAACGTTCGGAGGGGTCGACGATGCTCGACCGGGTTGGTGCCGTCGGTCAGATGGCGTTGACCAATTCCATTGTGCAGACGATCTTCGGTATCGCCGTCCTGCGCGACGGCATTATCGGTCGAGGCGAGCTGAGCCGCTCCGGAATAGCCGGAGTCGTTCTCGCCGTTTGGGTGATCCAGTTGCTCTGGTCGAAGCCGTGGCTCGACCGGTTCCGATTCGGGCCATTCGAATGGCTCATCCGAAGCATCACCTACCGCTCGATCCAGCCCTTCCGGGCTTCGGACGGCTAGCCGAGAACGAGGGCAGCAATCTCGCCGAAGGTTGCCACGGTGTGATCGAGCGGCCGATCGGAGAACGGCGCATGTGTGGGCTGCGCTGCACCGTGCGGGTTGTACCAGCAGGCCGGCAGCTGCGAGTTCACTGCACCAGTCATGTCGGAGGTAAGGCTGTCGCCCACGACGAGGATGTCGCTGAGCGGCCGCTCGGAGTGTCCGTCGATTTCGCGAATTTGTCGAAGCGCATCGTCGAAGAACCGGGGGTCGGGTTTTGCGACGCCGATCTCGCTCGAAACGACAAGGACGTCGAAGTATTTGGCCAAGTCGAAGTGGGCGAGCCGAGGTCGTTGTACTTCGGCGTAGCCGTTGGTGATAAGACCCAACATGCAGTGCGGCTGCAGCTGGTCCAGCAGCTCGATCGCGCCCGGAAAGAGTCGGCCGAGTCTGCCCAGGGCGTCGAGATACTGAGCGCCCATCGAGGCTGGGTCAGCGTCGAGACCGGCTGCATCGACCAAGCCGCCCCAACGCTGATCGTTGAGGGTTTCAAGGGTGATGGCGCCCGACTCGATGCCTGCCCAGAGCGGTTTCTCAACCTTGGCAAAGGTCTCGATAAGTGGCGGGTCGAAAGCATCGAGATCGATGCCGTGACTGCGGATCACCTCGGGAAAGGCTTCCTTCTTGGTGGCTTCGAAGTCCGACAGCGTGTGGTCGAGATCGAAAAGCACCACAGGGTAGGCGGGCGTCACTTGGGCCTCCCGGTTGGCGTTGAGGGGGCCGCCCCTGCAGAGACGGTGTACGTGGTTTGGACAAGGCCGCTTGAATACGGCGTAGACGACTCGAAGGTCAGCGGTATCTTCTGACCCAGTCCTTCGAACAGCGATATGCCTGTGCCAAGCAAAACGGGGATCTGGGTGAGAGTCATGCGATCGACCAGTCCAGCTCGAAGAAAGCGTCGGACGGTGTCGCCTCCATCCACGTACACCCGCATGATGCCCTGGCTCGGAAGAACGGTGGCCAGCTCTTCAGCCGAATGATTGAGATGACGAACCGACGCGGCGAGCTCGTCGGGGATATCGACGGTGGACGTCGACACGACGATGACGGGAATCTCGTAGGGCCAGGGAACGTCGAAGCCCCGAACCGTCTCGTAGCTCTTTCGTCCCATGACGATGGCGTCGACCGATTCGATCAGCGCGCTATAGCCCATATCGCCATCGGCCTCGTCGTGTTCGACATCGTCGAGCCAGCCGACCCCGCCGTCGGCATCGGCGATGTAGCCGTCGACGCTCACCGCAAGATAGACGGTGGCGCGGAGTGTGTCGTTTTTCCCAGATGTTGGAGAGGGGGATGTTGATGGCATGGCGCTATCCGATGCTTTTAACGTAGGCGGCGTAGGGCTCTAGAAACCGTCGTTTGATCAGATACCGCTTGCCGTCGACCAGCGTGCGGTAGTTGGGGCCGCGAGGTTTGAACTCGACGACCAACGACTTTGGGTCGACAACTCGGTCGAGCTTGCTGGGTTTCAGCAGCGAGAAGGGCTTCACCTTGTAGAGCGATGCCTCACCATTCGAAACCACAAACAGCCGTTGCCCCACTCCTAGGAGCAGGCCGCAAACCGTCATGGCAGCCAGAAGGATGAGCAGAAACCCTGACGATGCATCGCGGATCAGGAAAATCAACAGCAAGATTGCGAGCACGGGAAACACGACGGTGAGGAACGTCGGCATCGAGGTCATCGGTGTGGCCAGCTGAACCTCTCGTCCTAGCGCAGCGCCAGTTCGTTCGGTTATGCGCCGTTCAACGGCTGTAGCCAACCCTAGAATCCCGAAGTCATGATGAGCCGAGTATCAGCCAGCCCAGCAGTCCGGTGGTAGACGCCTTCCTGGTAGCTCGGCTTCGACACCATGGCGAGGAACTTTTCGCGGCTTGGGTATTCGATGATCGCGACCTGATCCCAGTCTTCGTCCGAGGGGCCAATCACGGTCATGTCGGCGGCGGCGGCATAGAAGATCGTTGCCCCGACTGGAGCGAAATGACCCATAGCGATTGCGCCGTACCGGGCGTATGCCTCGGCGCCGGTGCTTGGGGATCCGGTGGTTGATGGGTCGGGTCGGTCGCCGTAGTCCGCAACGTCTTTGAACTTCAAGAGGTTGATCATGCGTATTGGGCCGCGAGTGGTTTCGGCATCGGCGGCGACCTTGGCGAAGGCTTCAGAAGTTGGATCGATAGAAGGCATTCTTCAAACCTACCTGCGAAGAAGTGGGCCATGATGGCGGTATGGAGATCAGGCGGTCTGTGAGCTTGCCGGTGAGCTCGATGGTAAGCATCGCGCTGGCTGCGTTGTTGCTGGTGAGCTGCTCGGGAACCCAGGGCCCCTTGGCCGGATGTGGCGATTGGGTCATCGATGATCAGTTGGCCAACTCGTCGCTCGTTGACTTCGAGTTCGCAAACGAGGATCGAACAGAGTCACGAGACGAGTTGGAATTGACCGTCATCGAATTCGTAACTCGTTCTCATGACCTCGCCAATCTTGAGGTGGTAGTCGGTGACGCTGAAGAGGTTGAAGCAGCGCTTCTGCCAGATTTCACCCGGGCAACGGTCGGCTCCGACAAGCCGTTTCCAACGAAGCCTGATTGGCTGGTTCTCGGCTCTGGCGAGCAGCGGTGGGCGGTAGTGCTTCATGACGATGCGCTCGGTAGTGCTCCGCTCGCCGCCCGTCTCGACGAGGGCTGGTACATCCTTGGCGACGTGCATGCCGCCACCTGCGGGTAGCGCCGCTACGGTCTGCGCCATGTCTTCTCGGAACCAGTCGTTCTTCGCTGCCGAAACCGCGGTCACCCCCACCGGTCCTGGAACTTGGAGCACCCAGGTGAGCGATGCGTGGAACATCGGTACCAACCCCAACGGCGGGTATCTGCTGGCGTCGGTGTTGCGTGCGATGGCGGAGATTAGCGACCACCCCGATCCGCTCAGTGTCACCACTCATTTCCTTCGCCCTGGTGGCGGTGGCGAACCAGGAGAAGTTGCCGCCGAGTTGATCCGGACAGGTCGGACGCTTTCGACGTTGAGCGGGTCGCTTACCCAGGGCGGCAAGACCCGGATTACTTCGATGGCTGCCTTTACCGATCTTGGCGAGGTCAACGAATCGCCGATCACTCTTGAGCCGCCAGACCTTCCCCCGGTCGAGCAGTGCGTGGCGAGGTCTGGCGATCAGCAGGGGGTCGACCTCCCGCTCCGCAGCCGGATCGATCTGCGGATTCATCCCGATCAGGCGCTTGCCGGTCAGGCCGGAGACGCCGTTGTTTCTGGTTGGATTCGGTTCACCGACGATCACCCCATCGACACGATGAACTTGCCGTTGCTGGCCGACGCATTCCCGCCGTCCCTCTTTGGGGCGCTCGGCTATATCGGGTGGGTTCCCACTATCGAACTCACCGTGCATGTGCGCCGACGTCCGGCTCCCGGCTGGATTCGTGGCAGTTTCCGCTCGTCAGATCTCACCGGTAACAAGATGATCGAAGACGGCGCACTCTGGGACGAAACCGGTGCCCTAGTAGCCCAAAGCCGCCAAGTAGGCCTGCTGCTAACCCAAGAGTAAAAAGGTACAGATGGTCAAAACAAGGACCCCAGGACGCTCAACCAACCAAAAACCGCCCTTGCTCTGACACCTGCTCTGACACCTGCTCTGACACCTGCTCTGACACCTGCTCTGACACTTGGTCTGACACCTGCTCTCTGGCACTTGCTCTGGCACTTGGTCTGACACTTGGTTCCACTTAGGTGTTTGCGGCGGCAGGCCGATATCTCGAGAGTGCGGTACTTCGACGCTTTTGGGATCCAGGACGGACAATTGGTGTTCGATGGTCGGCAGCGGGTGAAGTTTCGTGGTGGGTCCGTTCTCGCTGTTTGGCGTGCGACGTTGACGCCAGAAGGCATCGTTGTGGAGCGTCGACGGAAACCGTCCGAGCTCTACCGTTGGCGCCAACACCGGGATGCCCAGACAATTAGATCGGAGCGGTATTGGTGGGTGGGTACGCACTACTGGAGTTATGACGTGTTCGGGAGTCCGGTAAGCCTGTATGTAGGTGGCGGCCGGAGTCGAAGTCTGAGTCTCAACCACCTAGCTATCCCGTCTGCAGTCGGGTTCGCGGCACTGTGCGAGTACCTCGCAGCGACGCCAGTTCTTCAAAAGCAACTTGGTGACCGACAAACGGTTCAGCAACTAAAAGGCTCGTTGTCGCCGAGTCGTTTACACTCCGCCGGTCAAGTCCATTTGGAGAACGGGTTCGGGGTGCTGGAACACCTACGTTTTAGGTCCCACCAGGTTGAGGATGGACTTGATCGGCACTACCCCCGCCGATTTGCGGGTCACTTTGTCGCTGGCGAGGAAATCCCACTCCCCGAAGAGATGGCTGAAAAGCTCCGTGGCTGGAAGGGCGGACTCTCCGATGAAGCGCTGCTACGAATTTCCACCAAGATCGTTGGAGACCATCAATGGGGCTTTGGTCTTGCCTTTGATCAGTCGGAAACTGATTCGGGTGACGTCACGCTAGACACTGCGGTCTGACCTCACGTCTGACACTTGCTCTGACACTTGCTCTGACACTTGCTCTGACACTTGCTCTGGCACTTGCTCTGGCACTTGCTCTGGCACTTGCTCTGGCACTTGCTCTGGCACTTGCTCTGACACTTGGTCTGACACCGAGGGGGTTATTGCTCGGGGCGGGTGAAGGTTGGGGTTTCTGGGGTGCTTAGGGATGCGTTGTAGGAGTAGCCCATGCCATCGAACCCGGTGAGGGCCTTCGCCGACTTCACCCGATTGTGCACGATCCACGAGGCCATCGAGCCGCGGGCCCGTTTGGCGAAGAAGCTGATGATCTTCTGCTTGCCGTTCTTCTCGTCGAGGAACACCGGCGACACGATGGGGACGTTGAGATCTTTGGGTTTCACCACGCCGAAGTACTCCTTCGAGGCGAGGTTCACCAAGACCTTCGAGTTGCGCTCGGCGAGGTCATCGTTGAGCCGGTCGGTTACCTGGCTGCCCCAGAACTCATAGAGGTTCTTGCCCCGAGGGTTCTTGAGATCGGTGCCCATCTCGAGCCGGTACGGCTGGATTAGGTCGAGGGGGCGAAGCACGCCATGAAGTCCGGACAAAATGCGGACGGTCTTTTGTGCGTGGGTGAAATCGCGCTCGGTGTAGTTCTCGACTTCCATGCCCATGTACACGTCGCCTTTAAACGCGAGCATGGCGGGGCGAGCGTTGGCTGGGGTGAACTCGGGGGTCCAGTCCTTGTAACGCTCGAAGTTGAGTTCGGACAGGTTGGGCGACAGGCCCATGAGCTTGCCAATGGCGTCGGGCGACTTCTTGGCAAGCACCTCGATGAGTTCGGCCGAGTCGCCAACCATCTCGGGCAACGAGTGCTTACGGGTAGGTAGAGGCGACTCGTAGTCGAGAGTCTTTGCTGGCGAAAGAACTAAGAGCATGAACCAAGCATAGGAAGCATTGACAGCTACTAGGAGATCAGACGGATATTGAACGGGTACCGGTAGTCGACACCCTCATTGGCTTTGATGCCCGCGTAGATCGGAAAGGCGAACCAGATCAGGGCCACAAGCGGCAACAAGATGATGCCGACGAGGAGCAAAATGAGGACAAAGGAAATGATTCCGGCGATAAGCCCGGTGATCCAGAAGTTGAGCGACTCGACCGCAGCGCGGCGGACGAAGGGCGATTCTTTGCCCTTGGTAAGCATGATGATCAGGGGCGGAACAAAGCCGCCGATGCCAGAAACGACCCCGACCAACTGGCCGAGATGGGCAAACATCGCCATCTGGCGTTCGTCGGCTTGGCCCATGGTGGCCGGATGCGGATAACCCTCCACGGGAGGGGCGGTGTGCTCGGTCCATTGTTGGCCGTCCCAGTAGCGCTGGCCACCTGGCGCCGGGTACCAGCCGGCTGCCTGCGCCTGCAGCGGAGCGGGCTCGCTCGCAAAGTTGGTGTCGGCGTTGGGGGTCGCAGCGCCCGCTTCAAAACCTTCGCTGAGGTTGCCTTCGGGGTTCATCTCGTCCACGCCTACTCGATTCATTCGTTGAATACAGATTCGTTGAATACCCATCCCATAGTAGGTGTCACCGCTCCAGCGCGCAGCCTTAAATTATGACGAGCAGATTTCAAGGTAGAGGGACCCACGCTCAGGTGAACGGACGGCGGCTGCGAAACTTGCTCGATGAACTCGCCCCCAATAGTTTTGCCGCCACTCGTTGGCGCACGATGCGTCAACAATGGCGGAAGGATACGCAGATGCGTAGAGGATTGAAGACAGTAGTAATAGTTGTCAGCACGATGTTGGTTGTGGGGTTGGTAGGAGCACTGACCGTCGTCGGAGTGGATGCGATGTCCCAAAAGCCTCCGCAGATGAAGATCACGGCGAAGAACCTGGGCGGCACCTACGACGTCGAGGTCGTCGGCAATCTGTACCTTGGCGAGCAGCCCAAGGCGCTCAAGGTCACGGCGACGGCAAAGAAATCCGCCGTGCTCGAGGAGGGATTCCTGTCGGTCTTCGTGTCGTGTAGGTCGCTGATCGAAGGAGACTTTGAAAGCGAAACCGAGAGCTTCACCATCAACGACGACTTTGCACAGGTCCCGCTCAGCGCAAAGGGCAAGATCAGCTTCACCACGCCCAATTTAAAGAAACAGTTCGAAGACGACTTCAAGGGCAACTTCGCATGCTCGGCACAAGTGCGCGCCAGCATGAAACACGACAACTTCCGGACAGCGCCCGATCACTACGTTGGCGAAACTGTTGTGCTCGTCGCACAGGTGAAGTAGCCAGCTCGGGGCGGTAAGCCCACATGCGCTTGGCCGCGAGGTGTCGTCCGAATTTGTGACCGCTGACCGGCCCGGCGCTTGTGGCGAAGTGCGATGATGAAACCAGGTCAAAGGAGCGTTGATGCTGGAGTCACTGTCGTTTGGTACGGCACTCTCGTTAGGTTCGGCGATACTCGGTACGACTGAGTCCAATTTGATCGCGGCCCGCAACCAGATGGCGTTGACGCTGGGCTACCACATCATCATCGCCTGCTTCGGTGTTGCTCTTCCGGCGATGATCTTTGCCGCACACCGGCTCGGGATTCGCAACGACGACCCGGTGGCGATGGAGCTTGCTCGTCGCTGGTCGAAGGTCGCGGCGGTGCTGTTTGCCATCGGTGCGGTAACCGGCACGGTTCTGAGCTTCGAGATGGGTCTGCTGTGGCCCGGTCTGATGTCGCAATATGGCGACGTGATGGGGTTGGCCTTTGCGCTCGAAGGCATCAGCTTCTTTATCGAGGCGATCTTCATCGGCATCTATCTCTACGGCTGGGACCGCATCCCTTCGAAGGCCCATTCGCTCATGCTGGTCCCGATCATGATCGCTGGAGCCTCTGGAACGTTCTTTGTCCTTTCGGTGAATGCCTGGATGAATGCGCCCACCGGCTTCGACCTGGTCGATGGCCAAGTGACCAATGTCGAACCACTCGCCGCGATCTTCAACAGCGCCGTGGCGCTCCAGTACCTCCACATGTTCCTTGCGGCGTACATGGTTGTGGCCTTCTGCGTTGCTGGTGTCTACGCCAAGGGAATCCTTGCTGGTCGTGATGACCGATATCACCGGCTTGGCCTAGCGATTCCGCTGGTTTTCGCCTGTGTGCTGACTCCTATCCAACCGGTTGTCGGCCACTTCGCTGGACAACGTTTGGCTGACGAACAGCCCATCAAGCTCGCGGCAATCGAAGGACTCGCCGACACTGAGTCACGGGTGCCGACGGTGTTGGGCGGCTACTACGACGGTGAACGAATCGTCGGCGGCATCGAGCTTCCGATTCCCGGGCTCGGGAGCTTTGTGGCCACAAACTCTTTCGACGGCGAACTCCTCGGCCTCAATAGCGTTCCCGAAGCTGACCGGCCGCCGGTCAACGTCGTGCGGTTCGCGTTTCAAACGATGATCGCCATCGGCACAGCTCTTGTGGGACTTGTCGCCTGGGCGGCGCTTTCGTATCGGCGGCGTCGGACTGTCCCAGACAATCCTTGGTTCCTTCGGGCGTTGGTGCTGGCTGGACCGGCCGCGATCGTGGCGCTCGAAACCGGATGGATCACCACAGAGGTAGGCCGTCAACCTTGGGTGGTCCACGAGTTGCTGCGCACCGAAGATGCAGTGACCGACGCTGGGTGGATTTGGTTGAGTTTGGCCATCATCGTCACCGTGTATGCGCTGGTAACCCTCGGCGGTGTTCGGGTGGTTCGGTCGATGACCCGCCGTTGGCGCGACGGCGAGAAGCACCTGCATTCTCCCTACGGCCCGGCGCTTCCGCTGGCTGACCCGCTGATGAACAAGGCTGATACCTGATGGGTTTAACCAACGCCGTTGCGCTTGTCATGTTTGCTGGAATCATCGCCTATGCCGTCTTTGCCGGGGCCGATTTCGGCTCCGGTATCTGGGACCTCGGAGCAGGAGATGCGGACGAAGGCGGCCCGACCCGTCGCCTTATCGACCACGCGATTGGTCCGGTCTGGGAAGCCAACCATGTGTGGCTCATCTTTGTGCTCGTGTTTCTCTGGACCGGTTTCCCCGAAGCCTTTGGTTCCATCATGTCCACGTTGTATGTGCCGTTCAGCTTTGTGGCGTTGGGCATCATCTTCCGGGGCTGTGGGTTCGCGTTTCGGAAGTTCGCCGAGGATCTTGCGATGGCCCGGATCTTCGGCACGGCATTCGCACTGTCGTCGCTCATCACGCCGTTCTTCCTCGGCATGATCGCCGGAGCCATCGCTTCGGGGCGGGTTCCCGCCGAGGGCGTCGGCAATCGATGGACCAGTTGGACCGGGCCAACATCGTGGGTCGGCGGCATCCTGGCCGTCCTCACGTGTGCGTACCTGGCGGCGGTATTTCTCGCCGCCGACGCCGAGCGGCTCGGCCATGCTGGCCTCACCGAACGGTTTCGTCGTCGAAGCCTGACGACCGCGGTTCTGGCAGGTGCGGCGGCCATTGGCGGGATCTTCCCGTTGGCGATCGATGCCGACACGCTGGTCGATGGGCTCCTCGGTAGGGGAGTAGCGCTGCTCATTATCTCGGGCGTGGCCGGTCTCGCCTCGGTAGCTCTCCTGCTGCGCCATCGGCTGCAGCTTGCCCGGATCTCGGCCGTGGTGGCCGTGGCTTCGGTTGTGGGCGGTTGGGGAGTTGGCCAGTATCCGTGGGTGCTTGTCGACGAAGTGACAATCGAAGATGCAGCCGGTGACCCGGCGACTCTTTGGGGTCTACTCATCGCCTTCGCGATCGCTGGCGTCCTCGTGCTTCCGTCACTCGGCTATCTGTACCTCCTCACCGATCGCAGCGTGCTCGGCACTGAATTTGCCCACGAAACCAATCACGTCGATGCCTGAAGGGGACACGCTCTACCGAGTCGCCGCACGGTTGCGTCCGGCCCTCGACGGCAAAGAACTTCGGGGTTTCGAAGCTAAGCGACTTCTCGGCGATAAGCCAAAAATCGGCACCACTATCGAGTCGGTTGAGGCGAAGGGCAAACACCTTCTGATCTCTTTCTCGAATCAGCTGGTGCTCGAAACTCATCTCAAGATGAGCGGCAGCTGGCATCTGTACCGCACCGGCGAGCGTTGGCAGAAGGGCTCCCACCTGGCCCGATGCGTGATCGAAGTGGACGAGTGGGTGGCGGTCTGTTTTTCTGCACCCGTGGTGAAGACCCACCACGGATCGGCCGACGATGTACTCAGCTACCTTGGCCCCGACCTGACCTCGGAGAACCCTGATCTCGAACTGGCGGTCACCCGCTTCGGTGAGTGTTGTAGCGACGACACCCAGATCGGCGTGGCCCTGCTCGATCAGCGCGTGGCGTGTGGCGTCGGCAATGTGTTCAAGAGCGAAGTGCTGGCGGCGTTACGTCTCGATCCGTTTACGCCGGTCGCCGATGTGAGCGTGGGTATGCGAGGCCGGCTCATCGCAACCGCGCATCGTCTGCTCCGAGCAAACCTACGCGGCGGCGAACGGCGAACCGTTGTGCAGGGGCTCGCGGTCTACGACCGAAAGGGCAAGCCCTGTTTCACCTGCGGTACGCCGATTGCGATGCGCTATCAGGGCGAGCACAGCCGCTCGACCTACTGGTGTCCCCGCTGCGTGAGCAGCGAGTAAACGGCGAGTGAGGGCTCGCTAGCCGCCGGAGCTGATGGAGTCGAGCACGTTCATCCGGCCAGCGAGCCACGCTGGAAGAAGGCCTGCAAGGAGACCGGTGATGGCCGCAAAGATCACGTAGGACACAAGCTGTCCTACGGGGATCGTGGTGGTGTTCACCAGGAACTCTGGCATTTTCCCGGTGGCGAGAACACCGAGTCCAACACCGAGGATCACGCCAAGAACGCCACCGAAGGCGGCGATGATGACGCCCTCCCAGCGGATCATCCAGCGGGTTTGCTGCCGGGTCATTCCGACCGCTCTGAGTAGTCCGATCTCGCGGGTCCTCTCGAACACAGCGAGAGCGAGTGCGATGGCGATTCCCATGACGGCTATTGCCGCCGAGAGCATCAGTAGCACGTTCACGGTGGCCAAGGTTTGGTTGATCTGGTCTTCCTGCTGCTTGGCGAACTCGGTCCGGTCCTGAACCGCAACAAGCGGATAGTCGGCCCCGATTTCAGCTTCGATAGCTGCCCGAGCATCCTCAGCGCTCACGCCGTCGGCGGTGAGAACCGTGACAAACGAATCGGTCTGGCCGTCGAGGTGTTTCTCCCAAAGTGGAAGGTCGATGACCCGGTCGCCGAAGACGAAGCCGTTGCTATAGATGCCGGCAACGGTGAGCTGTTCAACCTGGCCGTCGAGGAAGACAGCGAGGAACGTATCGCCCATAGCGAGCCCTCGATCTTCGGCGACGCCGTCCTCAAGCCAGATGCCGTTGCCGTCGCTATGAAGTGCGGGATCTCGCTCGATGAAGGAGGGGTCGATGTGTTCATCGACGACCGAGAAGTCGGCCGCAACGACAGCGTCGATATCGATACTGTCGGCACCGAGCTCGGCAACGATTTGATCGACGACGGCTGTCTCCTCATTGCCAAGTGCGATGAAGAGATCCGGGATGCGTGCTTGTACTTCGGCAACGTCGAGGTCGTCGCCCTGAAGGCTTGCGTACCCATTAAACGAGAACCGGCTTCCGAGAACCGATTTGGTCTCCGGCAATGCGTCGAGTCTCTCCCTGACGTCAGTCGAGAAGGGCAGTCCCTGCGGGCCTGACTGGGGTCCGGTCAGGAGCCAGTCGGCAGAAATGGAGGACCCGAGTGCCTCGGCCACCGAAGTCTTGATGGAGTCGCCGATGACGGTTACGGCCGTAACGAGCGCCAGTCCGATCATCAGAGCGGTTGCGGTGGTGGCTGTTCGCTGAGGGTTCCGGGCGGCATTCTCGCGGGCGATCCGGCCGGTGAGTCCAAGTGCCCCCCAAACCGTGCGAAGAAGACCGTAAGCCAACAGTCCAAGAAGAACTGCGCCCAAGATCAACCCGGCCCATGCAGGGTTGTCGGCGATCTTTGTGATGCTGAAACCCGTGAGGCCGATGGCACCAAGAGCGCAGATGACTCCCAGAAGTCCAACGAAGATCGCCGATGGTTTCGAGCCGATTATCCGAGAAGCCCGTGCGCCGAAGATCGGGCTTACCTGGCTGAAACCAAGGATGGTCAGCGCCGCGCCGGCCCCGAGCAGCCCGAAGGTTTCGCCGAGCGCAAAGTCGCCGAAGCGAACAATCGTGAGAATTACCAAACCAAAGGCGAGGAGCACGAACGGAGCGAATGGTCGTAGCGCGTATCCGGCAAGCCGGAAACCGATGTACAGGAGCAATCCAGCGGCGAGCGGAAGAAACAGTCGAGGCGCCCATCCGTCGAGGACGAATGCGAGGACGACGAGGGCTAGGGCGATGAGGATCGACAAGAACCCCTGCGTCGGAGCAGGTTCGATATCGAGGGCCGTAGCGTTTACGTCTTCGCGCAACGCTGCCATGGGGGAGACGCGCCGGGCTCGGATCGAAGGGGTGATCGCAGCGAGCAGCGTCACGACAACGCCTACGACGATTGCCCAAACGATGGTTAGTGGGTTCACGGGAAGCCCGGTGTCTCCGGGAAACCCAGCGAGCGAAAGGAGGTACCGCAAGAGGTTGGCTAAGAGCCAGCCACCCGGAATACCGAGCACGGTGGCGATGATCCCGAGGAAAAGGGCTTCGCCCATCATCATGTTGGTGACCTGCGAACCAAGTGCGCCGATGGAGCGAAGCAGACCGAGTTCTTTGATGCGCTGGCCGAGGGTGATGTTGAACACGTTGAAGATCAGAAATGCGCTCACCAGCAAGATGATGACGGCAAAGACCAACAGCACTGTCCGGAAAATGCCGAGGATCTGACCGAATCCATCCTCTTGCTCCTCAACGAGTTCGGCCTGGGTGCGGGCGACAAGGTTCTCGTCGATGTCTTGAAGAAGTGGGTTGAGTCGTTCGATGAGCGCGTCGGGGTCGTCGGTGGTGATCGTGATGTCGTTGTAGCCTTCTCCGCCGTTGAGAACCTCGACGGCGACGTCGGGTGCGAACGCGACGATTACCGCGCCAACCGATGCGTTTTCTTCCTCGTTCGCGAAGTTGAAGTTCCCGACGAGCTCGTACTGCGCTGAACCGGACGGAGTGACTACCGCGTAAGTCTCACCCACTTTGAGGTCTCCGAGTTCGTAGCCATCGACATCGATCGCAAACTCACCTGGCCCCATAGGCGGGGCACCTTCTTTGAGGAACAGCCGGGGGGTAGGCGTGTCGAACTCCCAGTTGATTCCGAGAGCTGGGCCGTTGCCGGTGATTGGTTCGTTCTCGCTGTCGATAACAACGGTGCTGAAGTCGAGCGTTCGAGGCTGAACGCTGTTGACGCCCTCAACCGCGGCGAGTGTGTCTATCAGGGCGACCGGGACGAGTGCGGCCTCGCTACCATCGCCAAACGGCACCAGATTCTGCACCGATACGTCGAAACCCGACTGGATGTCGCCGGCGAGCTCGCCGAACGTGTCACGAAGCCCGTCGGTAAAGACAAAGACAGCCGTTACCGCCGACACTCCGAACGTGATGGCCAATCCGGTGAGGATGAAGCGAAGTGGGCGCTGACGAAGGTTCCGGAGAACAAGTCTAAACACGTAAACATCCTAGGTCTGGTTTGTCTGTGACTTCAGGAAGAATTTCAGGAAGGAAACACGAACCGGTACCGGATCTGGTCGTTGTGGCGCCCGCTGGCGGTACCGGTTCGTGGGTTAGCTGGAGATTGCGTCGAGGATGTTGAGTCGGGCTGCTCGACGGGCGGGGAGGATTGCGGCGACAAGGCCGACGATCACCGCTGCGATGACGAAGATGATGAGCTGGCCAATGGGGAAGGTCGGGCTGGCGACGATGTCATCGGGGATTGCGTCGCTGATCGCCCAGCCGAACAATACGCCGAGTCCAATACCGAGGACAGCGCCGAAGACGGCCACGATGACTGACTCCCAACGCACCATGCGTCGGATCTGTCGGCGGGTCATACCAACGGCTCGAAGTAGGCCGAGTTCACGGGTGCGTTCGAAGACCGACAGGGTCAGGGTGTTCACAATTCCGATAAGCGCAATAAGTACCGAGAGGCCGAGGAACACGTTGATGATGGCTAGGAGTTGGTCGATCTGGCCTTCGGTTTCTGCGAGGAACTCGGCTTGGTCTTGCACGCTGAGCTGCGGATACAGGTCGAGGGATCCGTCGAGTGCGGCACGGGCGTCTTCGGGGCTCACGCCATCGGCGCCGCTAGCGATAAGCGCACCGACCTCATCGTTTTCGAAGTACTTCTGATAGTCGGCGAAATCGATGCTGACGTTGTCGAAGAAGGTGTTGTCGTCGAAGATGCCGCTGATGGTGAAGCCTTGCGTTGTGCCGGTTGGGAACGTGATCTCGAGCGTGTCGCCAACGCCCAGGCCAAGCTCTTCGGCGTAGTCACGGAACAGCACCGTCTGGTCGCCGGAGTTGTCGTAGGAGCCTTCGCTTAGGTCGGCGTTGATGAGTGAGGTGATCGTGGTGAAGTCGAGACCCTCGACATAGATTTCCTCGCCACCGATCATGGCGTCGTCGCCGGCGAATACCGTCAGGTCGCCGATTTCGGGGAGCGCAGCGACCTCGTCGACAACACCTTCGGGAAGTTGTCCAAAGGCGGTGACGATGTAGTCGGCGGTGACCGTGTTGGACAGAGCGTCGCTCACCGTGGACTTGAGTGAAGCACCGATGATGGTGACCGTGGAGACGAGTGCCAGGCCGATAGTAAGGGCGACTGCGGTTCCGGCTGTTCGCTGGGGGCTTCGTGAGGCGTTGCTTGTGGCGAGTTTTCCAGCCCGGGCGCCGAACGCCGAGATCGGTGCACCGACCAGAGCGACCACTGGCTTGACCAGCAATGGGCTCAGGATGGCAACGGCGATGAAGCTCAAGACGGCGCCGATACCAAGCACGATAAGGCGAGGCGTTGCTTCGTCGAAGGAACCGAACAGGCCGAAGAGCGTGCCGGCGATTCCGGCAAGAGCAACGAGGCCACCGATGATCGACCGGCGACCACTCCGTGCTTCCTCGAGGCCACCGGTTTCGCTGAGGGCTTCCATCGGGGAGACCTTGGCGGCCTTGCGGGCAGGAATGTAGGCCGAGACCATGGTGACGACCACACCAACGACCAGCGCCCAGATGATGGTGCGGAGTTCGAGTGGCAGCGGGCCATCGGGGAACGATGCCCCGAACCGTTCGAGAATCCAGATAAGAACTCGTGCCGCACCCAAGCCGAAGATCGTCCCGAGGACGGTTGAAACCAATCCGACAGCCAGCGCTTCGATCAGTACCGATTGGCGCACTTGGCGTCCGGTAGCACCGATGGCCCGGAGAAGTCCGAGCTCGCGAATTCGCTGTCCGATGATGATGGTGAAGGTGTTGTTGATGAGGAACGCGCTGACGAACAAGATGACGAAGGCGAAGGTGAGGAGGATCGCTCGGAAGGCTGAGAAGAACCCGGCGAAACCTTCAACGAACTCTTCAGCGGCTTCCTCGCCAGTGATGACAGCAGCGTCGGCAGGGAGCAGCGCATCGATCTGTGACTGGACCTCGTCGGCATTGGCCGACGGGTCGATGGCGATGGCGATTTCCTGGAACTGATCGGGGAGTCCGAGGAATCGTTGCGCAGTTTCCGGTTCGAACGCTACGAAGACCGGACCAACCGACACCTCTTCTTCGATGCCAAAGCGGAATGTGCCGGTAAGGGTGAATTCTTCGAGGCCGCCGGCTTCGGAGATGACCGAATAGGTCTCGCCGATGGTGAAGTTGAAGTCGTCGAAGAAGTTCTGGTCGAGAGCGAACTCGTCGGGCTCGTCAGGGCCTTCTCCCTCGAGCAGGAGGAAGTTGTCAATGGGGTTCCCTGACCAGCTGATGCCGAATCGTGGCGGACCGAAGGGTTCGGCGGTCTCGCCGTCGTCATCGATGGGGTAGGTCTGGTCGGCTTCGACATACCCGGACACGTTGGTGACGCCGGGGATTGCGGTGATTTGGTCAACGAGCTCTCCAGGGACCGGGCTTCGTTCGAAGTCGTTCTCGCCGGTTCCGCGCACGTTGAAATCCTGCGTGCTGTAGATGTCGGACGAGACCTGGGTGAAGGTCGACCGGAGCCCATCGGTGACAACAAACGCAGCGACCACGAAGGTCACGCCCAGCACGACGGCCAGCGAGGTAAGGAGAAAGCGGATCTTGTTTTTCAGAAGCCCGCGGAGCGTCAGATTGAGCATGGGAGTAGCGCCTTAGTGTCGAAAAGAGTCGAGAGTGTCGGGAAGACTTGATGACTGGAAGAACTGGATGTGTCGAGAGGAGACCCGACGAGAAGTGATCGTGAGACCGGGACTCAGTCGCCCAGGTTCTTGATGCGATCGAACACCGCGTCGGCGGTGGGGTTTGCCATCTCGTCGACGATCTTGCCGTCGGCGAGGAACACGACCCGGTCGCTGTAGCTCGCGGCAACGGCATCATGGGTGACCATGACGATGGTCTGGCCGAGTTCGCGCACCGCCGAACGCATGAAGTCCAGAATTTCGCCACCGGTCTTCGAGTCGAGGTTTCCGGTTGGTTCATCGGCGAAGATGATCTCGGGCTTGCTAGCTAGCGCCCGGGCCACTGCCACACGCTGCTGCTGCCCACCCGAAAGTTCGTCGGGGCGGTGCGATGTGCGGTCGGCGAGGCCGACGGTCTTGACCACGTTGTCGACCCAGGCCTTATCGATCTGGCCCTTGGCGAGGTCGACGGGGAGAGTGATGTTCTCGATGGCGCTCAGTGTCGGGATGAGGTTGAACGCCTGAAAGATGAAGCCGACCTTCTGACGCCGGAGCAGGGTGAGGTCCTTCTCACTGAGCGAGCCGAGTTCGACATCGCCGATGAAGGTCTTGCCAGTGGTGAGCGGGTCGAGCCCTGCAAGGGTGTGCATGAGGGTCGATTTGCCGGAGCCCGATGGGCCCATGATGGCGGTGAACTGGCTGGGGTTGAACCCGATCGATACGTCATCGAGCGCTCGGACCTCGGTATCGCCGGTCCCGTATATTTTGCTCGCGCCTTCGGTGCGTGCCGCCATGGTGGTCGTTGTTTGCATCCGCTTCGATTCCTTGTGGTGAAGTTCTTACCCTCAATGTATTGGTGTTTGGGCGGTTCGTCGTCGTCCTCTCGGACGATTTGCCGTGGTACCCGAGGATGAAGTTTTGGTGTCATCGGCACGCCCGTCGGGCGCTTTGTTGCGATCTGATGACGCTGAACGCACATTGCGTCGAAACTTCAGTACGTTTCGCGGTAGCGCATCACGGGGTTCGGTCTCATTCTGGAGGGGAGAGACCGCACCCCGTTGCGTGTTTTCGGTCTCGCCCGGCCATTCCGGACAATTCCCGACTGTTTGACGGGTTTGTGAACCGTCAGGTTCCTGGGGTTACCAGGCCGCTTTCGTAGGCTGCGACTACTGCTTGGACTCGGTCGCGAACGCCGAGTTTCATGAGCACGCGACCAACGTGGGTCTTCACCGTTGTCTCGCCGACGATGAGCTCGGCGGCGATCTCGGCGTTGCTAAAGCCGCGGGCCAGAAGGCGAAGGACTTCGGTTTCGCGATCGGTAAGCGTGTCGAAGGCCGGATTGTGCGGCACCTGTTGACTTGCGCTCGCTGCGAAATCGGCGATGAGACGACGAGTAATCGATGGGGCAAGAAGCGCGTCGCCGGTGGCCACAACTCGGACGGCGTTTACCAACGCATCGGCAGGCGTGTCTTTGAGAAGGAATCCAGATGCGCCGGCTTTGAGGGCGCTGTAGACGTATTCATCAAGGTCGAACGTGGTGAGGATGATGACCTTGGGGTCGGTGTCGCGCCCTTGGGCCAGAAGTTGCTCGGTTGCGGCGACGCCGTCGAGGTTGGGCATGCGGACATCCATGAGGACGACATCGGGTCGCTCGAGTCGAATCACGTCGAGGGCTTCGAGGCCATCGGCTGCTTCGCCCACCACCTCGAAATCGGGTTCGGAGGCAAGGATCATGCCGAATCCCGAACGGACAAGTTCTTGATCGTCGACCACAACTATTCGGATCATGCGCGAATCCTGATCATGTGCTCTGCACGGGGAGTTTTGCGGTGACGCGGTATCCGCCGCCGACCTTCGGTCCAGCGGAGAAGGTTCCGCCGATTGATTCGACTCGTTCGCGCATACCGCGAAGGCCTTGCCCGTTCGGGTGTTTGAAGGACCGGGCGGCATTGCCGCGACCGTCGTCGGCTATCTCTACCGCTAGCGAGTCGTGTTGATACTCGAGTGTCACCTGGGCTTCGGCGGGGCCAGCGTGTTTGATGGCGTTGGTGAGCGATTCCTGCACGATTCGGTATGCCGAGAGCTCGATGCCGGCGGGAAGCGATCGTGAGGTTCCTTCGATCTTGAGTTTCACCGGCAGTCCGGCGCTCTTCACCTGGTCGACGAGCTGATCGAGATCGACGAGCCCAGGGAGGGGGGCCAGTGCGCTCTCGTTATGATCATCAGGCCGGAGAACTCCGAGCAGGCGACGCATCTCGTCGAGAGACGACCGGCCGGTGTCCTCGACTGCTCCGAGTGCTTTCTCGGCGGTGGCAAGTTCTTCGGCAGTTCCGCTGCCGGTCTGCAATACCCGTCGTGCCGCGGATGCTTGGACAACCATGACACTGAGTCCGTGGGCGACAACGTCGTGAAGTTCGCGGGCGATGGCTGTGCGCTCCTGCTCGATGGCTCGTGCGGCTTCAGTCTCGCGTTGTGCCTCGGCGGCCAACGCTCGCTCCTTCATTTCGTTGACATGATTCCGGTGGGTTCGGACGTTGTCGCCAATAATCCATGCAGTGCCGTAGATAACGAAGTTGCCCAGGGCCTCAAGCGCCGTGATCTCTTCGCCTGCGTACACCACGCCTGCCGAGATGACGCCGAATACGATGGCCGCGAAGGCGAACCCGACCCGACGAGCGTCTTGGCTCGACCGGACATAGGCGGCTGCCGAGTAGGCCAAGACCAGCAGTGGCACACCAACCGCTGTGTCGACATAGTCCAAGATCCAATAGATAGCTGTGCTGACGGTGGCGACGAGCAGAGCGGGGCCTGGGTAGCGACGTCGCGCAACGACCGGGAGTGTGCTCGCGAATGCGAGCGTCCATGCGAGGCCCCCGAGAGAGCGTGCCTGATCGTCGGTTGTCGGGAACAACAGCGTCATGATCACGAGGAAGAGAAGAAGCGCGGTGATGATGACGTCGGTCAACACCGGATGGTTGTTCGTCCACACGCTCACGCGGCGCCAGAGGTAAGCCATTGCCTCTCACGGTACGGCAGACGAGCTTCCACCGCATCCGACCAAAGGATGACCTCGATTCGACCTTCCGAAGGAGAGAGAAGGGACAGCGCGCGAGAAGCCGACAATGTGGACGCACCTGAAGGCGTGTGGGCAGTACCATTGAAAGGTGCATTGCGTGAGCTGTGGGTCGGCGTTACCCGAAGCCGCCCGCTTCTGCCCCTCTTGTGGGCATCGGGTTGAGCATCGCCACGATGAACGACGAGTCGTTACTGTCGTTTTTGCCGACATCGTCGGGTTTACCGGGCTGTCCGAAACCACGGACCCGGAGCAAGTAAAGAACCTCGTCGACGCAGTCTTTGCCCGGGTCGCGGACGACGTCACCGAGTTCGGCGGACGTGTCGACAAAGTCCTCGGCGACGGGTTGCTCGCCATCTTCGGCGCTCCGGTCGCGCACGAGGACGATTCTGAGCGGGCGGTTCGCGCTTCGCTGGCCGTTCTTGAAACGGTTGAGTCCTTTAACGCTGAGTTCGGAACCAGCCTTCAGGTTCGTATTGGTGTGAACACCGGCGAAGTACTGGTTGGCGAAATCCGAGCTGCCGGCGACTACACCGCGATGGGCGATGTGGTGAATGTCGCGAGTCGACTGTCCGATGTGGCCCAACCTGGCCAGGTGATGGTGGGCGCCGATACCCACGAGTCCACCCAGGAATCCATCACGTATGAGGTTTGTAGCGAGCTGCATCTTTCGGGCCGGGCCGAGCCGGTGCAGGTTTGGGTCGCGTCTGCGGTTGTCGGACTCCCAGGCCAGCGCCACAGCGTTCGTAACAAGTTGGTCGGCCGCGACATCGAGTTCTCGATTGCGCAGCAGTCGGTCGATTCGGCGTTCCGTCTTCGCCGGTCGCTCCTGCTGTTGGTTATGGGTGAAGCCGGAGTCGGGAAGTCTCGGTTAGCGCTCGAAGTTGCTGCCTACGCCGAGAGCGCAGGCGCAGCCGTTCTTACGGGTCGCTGTGTGCCGTACGGCGAAGCAAACGCATGGTTCCCAATCGCCGAGGCGGTGAAGGCCGGCCTCGACCTGTCGAGAGGCCTCGATGAGGCCAACCCTGAGATCCAGTTGGCTGACGCTGCCGCTGGTCTCGTCGCCAGTCCCGAAGAGCAGGTTCGCCTGGTGAACGGGTTGCTCTATCTCCTCGACTTCACGAGCCCGCTTGACGCGATCGAACCCAAGCATGCCCAGGACGAAGCGGCCCGTTCCGCCCGTCTCGTGTTTGAGGCTGTGGCAGAGAAACGTCCGGTCTTTCTTCGACTTGTCGACCTGCACTGGGCGGACACTGTGGTGCTCTCGCTGGTAAATGATCTGGTGCAGCGCCTTGTGCATCAGCCGTTTGTGGTTATGGCGACATCACGGTTCGGGCTCACCGAGAAGTGGTCGCCTCAAACCGGCCGACATAACAACCTCACGCTGACGCTCGATCCGCTCGAACCCGAGGCTGCCTCGCAGCTAGCGGTTTCGCTGCTTCCGAACGCCACTCCCGAGATGCGCGCCGATCTGGTCGCCCGATCGGGCGGCAACCCGTTCTTCCTCGAAGAGCTTGCTTCGCTTGTCGACAGCGGCGGAATGGTCGATGGCGACGAACTTCCCGCCACTGTCCGTGGGTTAGTCGCGGCCCGCCTCGACCGGCTCGGAAGCGCTGAAGCTGGTGTCATCGAGGATGCGTCGGTTCTTGGTCGTCGCGGTCTCAAGGTGGCGCTGGAGAGAATGGCCGACGCTCGCGGGGTCGTCGAGCCGATCGATGATGCTGTGCTGTCGCTCGTCGATGCCGACCTTTTCGACATCGACGACGAGTCGCAATGGTGGGAATTCCATAGCGATCTGGTGCGTGAGGTTGTCTACAACCGCCTCACCAAGTCAGACCGGGCGCTTCGACACTTCGGCGTCGCCGACTACATCGAGACCACGTTTGGTCTGTCCGTCGCTCCCACCACTATTGCCCACCACTATCTGCGGGCCGCCGAACTCACAAACGAAATGGATCGGGTCAGCGGCGTTCCTGCCGATATCGATGACCGTGCGCTCGTTTGGATCGATCGGGCCGCCGAAGCGAGTGTGGCCACCGAACGCTGGGACACTGCAGTCAGGTTGTATGGACAGGCGCTGGCACTGCTCGACGAGAGTGGTCAGCCATCCGGCGATCGCCGAGTAGCGATGTTGCTTGGCCGTACCCAAGCGCTTACTGGAGCCCGGCAAATCGACGAGGCCATCGCCGATCTCGAAGAAGCCGAAATGTTGGCCATCGACAAACCCACGTTCGCTCCAACCGTGGCGTTCCGGCGCGGCGAGATCGAACAGCGCCGGGCCAACCTCGACATTGCATTGAAGTTGTTTGACGAAGCACTCGAAGGGTTCCGTGCGCAGAACGATCTCGAGAGCATCGCCGAGGTGCAGCGCACCGCCGGCATGGCACTTCTCCTGGTCGGCGCCAGCGAACAAGCCGAGATCGCTATGAAGGAGTCGCTCGCAGCGAGTTTGGAGACGGGCGACCGTCGAAATGAAGCATGGGCCCGACAGAATCTTGCGTGGCTCGGCTTTGTGCAGGGCCGCACGAGCAAGGCCGACGAACGGATCGAGAAGTCACTCGAGCTGTTCCGCAGCTTGGGCGATGAGATCGGTGTTTCCTGGTCGACGGGCCTGCTGGCGTATGTGCGAATGCACCAGGGGCGCTTCGATGAATCGTTGACGCTCGCCAACACGGTCTTGGCCGACGCCGCCGCCCGCAACGATCCCTGGTCCGAAGGCATGATGCACGTGTTGCTCGCTTCGGTGAATCTTTGGGGTGGACGCACGGCGCAAGCGGTCGAAAGTGCAACGACCGCGGTCGATCTGTTTCGGTCCATCAACGACCCATTTGGGTCAGTGCAAGCGGGTTCGATCTTGGGTCGGTCGCTGATTCGCCTTGGTCGGGTCGACGAAGGTTTCCGCGTTATTCGCAGCACCTTCGGGGTGGTTGCTGAGTCCAACGACGGCATTGGACAGCTGGCAAAAACAACTCTTTCCTCCGCCAACGTCAGCGTTGGACGCCCTACACCTGCCCTCGATCAGCTCGGCCATATCGTGTCGGCCGAAATCGATCCGTCGTTGGTTGGCCAATCAGAACGGGTTGTGGCCTACGGGCTTGCGCTGCTTCAGGACGGTCGCCTTGCGCACGCACGCGAGGTCCTCGAGTTCGGTTCGTCCTCAACGGGTGGAATGGGCAGCAGTCCTGCGGCTGTCGCAGCCCTGTCGTATTGCGTTGCCGCAGACGGGGACATCGAGAAGGCAGCTGGCCTTGTTGCTCGGGTCGAGTCATCGGGCAGAGCCACCTATGTCGACCGGCTGCGAGTTCAGTTGTCGCTTGGGCTGGCCAGCACGGTGGCCGACGATGCCCACGGTGCCTCAGAGGCGTTTGCCGATGCGAAGGCGTTGCTCTCGACCACCGGCGATCGTCTTGGTTATGCCTTGACGACCCTGGCCCATGCACTGAGTTCGCAGAAGCTCGGATTGCCGAATGCTGACATTCTTCGACTCGAAACCGAGGAGCGGCTTGCCGAACTCGGCATCGAAGCCGAGGGCTGGCGTGTGGCGTTCCACACGATCCTAGGCGACGTCCCCCAGCGCTAGACCGCCTCAAATCGATAGCAGCGGCCCGTCCTCGCGGTCCCACGAGGCGGGCAGGGTGCGGTGTTTTCTGTCACGTTGGTTGACGGGTTTCTTAAACCCGACCTAGTTTGTCGGGTATGGCAATCCGACTGGGCGACGAAGCCCCAAACTTCACAATCGATACCACCGATGGCGAGATCAACTTTCACAGTTGGAAGGAAGGCTCGTGGGCCGTTCTCTTCTCGCATCCCAAGGACTACACCCCGGTCTGCACCACCGAGCTGGGTTACACGGCCAAGCTCAAAGGTGAGTTCGATGCCCGCAACGTGAAGGCAATCGCCGTCTCGGTCGACTCGGTCGAGAGTCACAACGGCTGGGTTGCCGACATCGAAGAGACCCAGGGCACGGCGGTGAACTTTCCGATCATCGGCGACCCCGATCGCACCGTGGCCGACCTGTACGACATGATTCACCCGAACGCCGACAACACGCTCACCGTTCGTTCGGTGTTTGTGATTGGGCCCGACAACAAGGTGAAGTTGACCCTTACCTACCCGGCCAGCACCGGACGCAACTTCGATGAGATTCTTCGGGTCATCGACTCGCTGCAGCTCACCGCAGAGCGTCAGCTGGCAACGCCGGTCAACTGGACCCCGGGTGACAAAGTCATCGTGTCGCCAGGAGTGTCCGACGAAGAAGCCAACGAGCGCTTCGGCTCCTTCGATGCCCCCAAGCCGTACCTTCGCTACGTCGACGCCCCCTCTGACTAGAGACGCTGATTAAGGGCGCCGACTAATCGTCACCAAATCTGGCGTGCAATGTGCGTGCAAAGTAATCGGGCACTCGGGTCACTACGTTGGCTAGATGCTTACGAAGAGCGATTCATCGCCCCACTCACGATCATTCGTGGTTGGGGCGATGGTTGTTTTGGTTGCGGTCGTTGTCGCTCTTGCTGGTCTGGGACTGGCAGCACCAGCCGAAGGACAGTCGTCGAACCGTCCGCCGGTGCTCGAGGTGGTTGACGAAGCCCGAGCGATTCTTGGCGATCCAGACGAGTCTGTGGCGGTCGTGAAGGTCGGCGTCTCGGATCCCGATGGCGACGACGTTCGCCTCAGGCCCAGTCGGTCGATCCCGGGGGTCCGGACGATTCGCACCGATGGTCGCATCACCGAGTTTCGCTTTACTCCTCGTGTTCCCGGCACTTGGACGCTCACCCTTACCGCTGTCGATAGCGATGGTGCATCGGTCAGCAAAGACATCGATTTCGTTGCACGGAATCCTCATCAAGCCGGAACCCTGCTGGCGATGGGCGACTCGCTGGGGAGCGGCCACGGCCGCGACTTCGCCGACTACCTCGGCGGCGATCCTTGCTGGCGGTCAGAATCAAAGGCCTACGGGCGCCGGGCATTCAACACCTTGAACAATGACGAAGCTCTTGGGGCCGAAGCCCGCTTTGAAATGGTGGCGTGCAGCGGTGCAACCACCCTCGATCTCATCCAGAAGAAACAGGATGGGGTATCGCAGGTGCAACGGGCGATCGACCTCAACCCAGGGGTTGTTACGCTCACCGTTGGGGCCAATGACATTCGGTTCGATGAGCCTTGGAACTTTGTTACCCCAGAGAACGAGCTCAATGCCGAGTATCTCGATGAGCAGCTTCGGACCTTTGGCCGGCGCCTCGAGATCATCGTGCAGCGGTTGGTGGACCGGACCGACGCCGATGTTGTGCTGACCACGTACTACAACCCTGCTGCGCAATCGCCGCAAGGCATCAAGGGTTGTCGCCGTGCATGTTTTCTCGAGATCTCTCACGCCGCGCTCGACCGTCTCAACGCAACAATCTTTGACGTCGCTGATTCGGTCGAATCGCCCAAGGTTGTGGTGGCCGATATTCGCGCCCAGTTTGAAGGCCACGGTGCGGCCAACGGATTTGGACCAGACGGTATTCGTGAAGACGGCCTGCCGGTGATCCGCGATATTTTCGGCCGGGTTGTCGAAGGAACCCATCCGTATTGCGCCCGCGGA
The DNA here is from genome assembly GCA_937934655.1 of uncultured Acidimicrobiales bacterium. Lineage (GTDB taxonomy): Bacteria > Actinomycetota > Acidimicrobiia > Acidimicrobiales > SHLQ01 > CALLQB01. The sequence continues at coordinate 25,291 of CALGZB010000003.1, forward strand.
AAGACGCTCGATGACACCTGGGTTTCACGGGTCGACTGCGTCCACCCCAACGGCACCGGCCACCGGCGAATTGGAACCGTCGTGGCTGCGACCGTCAAAGGTATGCGGGCTGCCCGTTAGGAGTAGCGGTGCCCGTTGTTTGGTTCGACGCTGTTCTAGTCGGCTTCGCCAGCGCTAAAGACGGCACGCAGGTCTTCGAGTCCGCCGGGGAGTTCGATGGGTGGGTCGGGGAGTTGTTCGACGCCTCGAGCGGCGAGGATCTGCTTCATCACTTCTGGTTCGTCACTCCATGACCGGGGGTCGCCCATCATGACTTCGTACAGTTCGACGCCCTCGGGGCCAGCGACGAATGGGCCAAACGCCGCACCGTAGGGCAACTCGATATGCGAGCCGACGCCGCAGAGTTCGTCGCCGCAACTGAACTCGCCCTTGAGAACAGTGAGGGTATGGGGGCTGTGATGGCCGTGGCGGCGCACGATCATGCCGGGGTCCCATTTGGCGAAGAGGGCAAGGTAGAGCGGCTCGACGGAGAACGCGACCCACCGCTCCCAGACGCTTGATTCCGACCCATCGGCGTTGCGCTGGCTTCGGACGGCAATCCAGGGCACGTCGTTGTCTGCCCCGGGGTGAATGATGGTGTGTTCGAGGCCCTCGATACGGGGCACGGAACTGCTCATGGTTGATCTCCCTCGTCGTTCGATGAAACTACCTCAGGGTCGCTGGGGATGGGTAGCGAGTGGGGGAGCGAGCGGCCCTGGCGGTGCTCGCTGAGCCGGTGAATCACCATGGGCAACATCACAAACTTGTGCCACTTCATGCTCACGAATGCATCAGGTGCACAGGAATGACACGAGATCTCACCAAGAGTGATTCTTTCTGCACCGCACGTGCCTTTTTTGCTCATACATTGATCGGAATGTTGCCCCAAACCGGTCGAGCCATCGGCCTGAGCCCCGAACGTCGGCGGACGTGGATCTCATTGTTGTGCCCTACCTGTGAGGTCACATGGCGAGGTCGACCCGAGACGCCTTGTTGGGCATGTGAGGGCGAAGGCGTGCAAACCGCCTCGACGATTACCATCGTCGACTGACTCGGTCTCATCGTTGACTGAAACCTCGTCGAACCCCGGCGTCGTCATCGACGATCCGTCCGATGAGCGCCTTGCGGTGTTCATGGGCCTGCGCGACCACAAGCTTCGCCAACTGCGCGAACGACCTGGCGGAGACATGGCTGGGTCATTCATCGGCGAAGGCGATGTCGTTATCGACCGAGCCCTTCGCTCCGGCCACCACCTCGAATGTGTGCTTGTCGATAGAGCCCGAACTGAGAAGACGCAAGCACTCGACCTTCCGAGCTTTCCGGACACTGCCGATGTCTTCCTTGCGGGTCCCGACGTGCTTCAGAAGGTTGCCGGGCGTCCCGAACTCCGCGATCCGATCGCCTGTTTCGTTCGGCCGCCAGAACAATCCGCCGTCGACCTGTTGGACGCCTCGCGCACCGTTCTCGTCACCGAGGGCGTGAACAACCCGACGAACATGGGGGTGATTATGCGCTGCGCCGCCGGACTCGGGATCGAGGCCGTCCTGTTCGACCCCACCTCATGTGACCCGCTCTACCGACGGGCAGTTCGGGTGTCGATGGGCGAGGTCTTCTCCATCCCGCATGCTCGAATCGACCACCTACCGCAGGCCCTTTCATCGCTGACCGAAGCCGGATACGCCACCTTTGCGCTCACGCCCGACGCGAACGCCGAAGACATCAGCAAACTTCGGATCGAACTCACGCAAAAAATTGCCCTCGTCCTCGGCGCCGAAGGCCCCGGGCTTACCGACGAAACCATGGCGGCCTGCGATCGACGACTCCGGATCCCAATGAAGGCTGGGGTCGACTCGATCAACGTTGGCACCGCGGCAGCAGTAGCGTTCTACGCCCTCGGCCAAGCACGCGGTTAGCGGTTCGCCGTACGGTTCGTCGCTGCTGCGGGGTCCGTGAAAGAGTTGGCCGTTCATTTCGCGTCCCCCATGACGACGACGTCACCAGCAAACACAAGCAAGAAAGAGTGGAAACCTATGGCCACCGAGTGCCCAGCAGCAGATGGTTCAAGCGAGCGCAAAGTTGAGTTCGACTCGGCACCGCCAATGTGCATCGACCCGTCGAAGCGCTACACCGCAGAGATGGTTACCTCGATGGGCTCAATGACCATCGCTCTCGACGCCGCATCGGCGCCGAAGACCGTCAACAACTTCGTCGTCCTTGCACGTTACAAGTACTACGAGGGCATCATCTTTCATCGCATCATCCAGGGCTTCATGTGCCAGGGTGGCGACCCAACCGGCACCGGTCGCGGTGGTCCGGGCTACAAGTTCGAAGACGAACTGCCAGCCCCAGGTCGCTACGAAATCGGCTCGCTCGCCATGGCCAATGCTGGCCCCAACACCAACGGCAGCCAATTCTTCATCGTTAGCGGCGCATCCGGCGTCGGCCTCCCACCGCAGTACTCGCTATTCGGCAAGGTCGTTGCCGGCCTCGATGTCGTCGATGCGCTCCAGAACGTCGACACTGCTCCTGGCGACAAGCCACTCACCGACGTTGTTATCCAGTCGGTAACCGTCACCGAGCACGACGATTAAGACCTCGCTCGGCTGGTAGCTCAGAAGAGCACAGCTTGAACGAACAGCACTCCCCAACGCCGCCTGGATCGATTTAGGAATCTGCGGATTCCCTCGAACCGGGCGGCGTTGGCTATTTTTCACAACGAACCAACATCAGGAAGCAACGGAGAGAAACACATGTCGATCGACACAGTCGGATTGGTAGGCGGCGGCCAAATGGGTGCCGGCATTGCCGAGCTCGCCGCAAAAGCCGGATGCAAGGTCATCGTCCGCGAGATCAACGCCGAATCCGTCGAGGCGGCCGAGAAGCGCCTCGCCGGCTCATTTGGAAAAGCTCTGGAGCGGGGCAAGATCGAACAGGACGCCCACGACACCGCCATTGGCAACCTGAGCTACACCACCGACCTCGCCGACCTGGCCGACTGCGACCTTGTGGTCGAAGCGGTTGTTGAATCGCCCGAGGTAAAGCACGAGATCTTCAAGGCGCTCGATGAGGTCTGTGTGAAGCCAGATGCGATCTTCGCGTCGAACACGTCATCGATCCCGATCGCGTCGATTGCGGTAAGCACCAAGCGCCCCCAGAACGTGGTGGGTCTCCACTTCTTCAACCCGGCGCCCGTCATGAAGCTCGTCGAGGTCATTCCCTCGATTCTCACCAGCGACGATGTTGTCGAACGGGTTCGCACCTTTGCGGCCGACCGCCTCGGCAAGGAACCAGTTCTGGCCCCGGACCGCTCGGGCTTCATCGTCAACTTCCTGCTGGTGCCGTATCTCGTCTCGGCCATCCGTCTCCTCGGTGACGGACACGCCACCGTCGAAGACATCGACAACGGCATGAAGCTCGGCTGTGGGCACCCAATGGGACCACTCACCCTCAGCGACATGATCGGCCTCGACACCATTCATCACGTCGCCGTCGCCATGTTCGATGAGTACAAAGAGCAGCTCTACGCTCCACCACCACTCCTCAGCCGCATGGTCGAAGGCGGACTCCTCGGCCGAAAAACCGGTAAAGGTTTCTACGATTACTAGGGTCGCTTCGGCTCCGCCTTCGCTCTGCGCTTCGCTATGAGGCGCTAGCTACAACCTCGGCCTCCGCTGGCGCTTCGCGTCGGTTTCGCCTGCGGCGAAGCCCTTCCCGAGTTGCTTCGCAACTCGCCGGGTTTAAGCGGTAATGGCTTAGCCACCTACCGAATGTTGTTCATTTGAGCGCTCTACACCTGGCACCAAAACCCCACTTTGGTGCCAGGTGGAAAAAGGCCCTTTCGGTTCCAGGTGGAAAACCAGCTGTTTGGTTCCAGGCACCGCCGGTTTGCAGTCTGCAAGCCCGCGACGAACGAAAGAGCGGCCGTCGCGGCAACGTACGGTGAAGGCCCCAAACGAATCGGGTCTCAGTGGTGTGGTGCCCAGAAGCGGCGCTTAGGGCGGTCACGTGCAAGCCTTAGTGGCTGAGTTACTAGGGATTCCCGCCTGATTGGTACGGTTTTGGAATGTTCAACTTGAGGCGACGGTTCTAACCCAGGCATGCGTCGACTCGCCGTTCTCTCCCTTCATACGTCGCC
>CALGZB010000004.1 GCA_937934655.1 uncultured Acidimicrobiales bacterium
CGACGAACCACAGGCAAAGGGTGCTCCGCTACAAGCTTTCAGGGAAGCCCGAAAAACCCAACGGCGCTGCCGGTGCGCCGCGGCCACCATGCAATCTGCAAGCGTTCGACGAATGAAAAGCAGCCGGCGCGCTGCGAGCCGCTCCGTGCGTAACGGGCCGCCCGCAGGGCAATAGCAGCTGTCCCGGACCAAGCGCTCAAGTACCGTCTGTCGGCACACGTCGCGGCAACGTACGGTGAAGGCCCCAAACGAATCGGGTGCGAGCGACGTGGTGCCCAGAAGCGGCGCTCCGGGCGGCCACGTGCAACACCAGACCCAAACGGCTTGGGTCTTCGCGGCGTGGAGCCCAGAAGCGGCGCTCAGAGCGGTCACGTGCAACACGAGACCCAAACGACTCGGGTCTAAGCGGCGTGGAGCCCAGAAGCGGCGCTCAGGGCCACCAGGTGCCAGTCCTAGCCTCTAGAACATTCCCGCAGCGCGTGTTACCGCTGGGACCAAGACAGCCGCGAGCACTGCTGCGAAGGCGAACATCGCGAGGCCCACGGTGGTCTTTGAGGCGTCGGGGCGGACCTTTGGAAGCACATCGGTGACGATGAGCGCAGCGAGACAGCCGGTAAGGAGTCCACCGAAGTGACCTCCCATTGAAATCCCGGGCAGGAAACTGAACATGATGTTGATCGCAACCAGGCGACCGATACCCGACTGCATGACGTTGATGCCGTTCTTAAACTGGATCACCATCAAGAAACCCATGAGAGCGAATACGGCTCCCGAGGCACCAACCGCCGACGAGGTCGGCTCGATGAGGAATACACCAAGCGAACCACCGAGCAGACCTGCCAAGTACAAGCCAGAGAATGTCATCCAGCCGTAGCGTTTCTCGAGCTGCTGCCCGATGGCGTACAGCAGATACATGTTGAAGCCGACATGAATCAGATTGGCGTGCAGGAAACCGCTGGTAATGACCCGCCACCAGCTCCCGTCACGATCGACAAGTGCAGCATTCAGCATGAAGTCGAACTCGAAGATTCTCGATTCCGCCGCCCCGATAACCATGCCATAGAGAAAAATCAACGCATTGATGACCATCAGGCCGGTCACGATGGGCATATAGCTTCGCTCGCCAAAGTTGTTCGAGCGGCTTAGCACCTGTTGCTTGGCGCCCTTGAGACACTCGGGACAGTGAAACCCGACCGAGGCGGTTGCCATGCATGACGCGCAGATGGGTCGTTCGCATCGCTGACAGCCAACGCCGGCTACGCGGTCGGCATGGCGGTAACACATGGTCGGTGGTGCGTTGTCTGACACGGGAAGATTCTATCTTTCAGAGCATTGCTACCGACTGCGGCTCAGCCGGGTAGGACCGACTTAGAGAGAAACGGCAGTCTCGGGAATCGTGGAATCGGCGATTGGGCTGACCTTGGTCGGTGTGCCGTCGGTGTTCTCTTCGAGCGAGGCGGGATCGTCGTCGAGATCCGATTCGGGAATACCAACCTGAATTACTTCGGTGACGCCCTCGACGCGATCCTTCAGAATCCGCTCGACACCCATTTTCAACGTTTGGGTTGAGGCCGGACAGGTCACACATGCGCCGAACAGCTCGACGTACACCTTGCCGGTTTCGAGATCGACGTCGCGCAGAGCGATATCACCCTTGTCAGCCTGAATAGCGGGCCGGATGACTTGGATGACTTTTTCGACTTTATCTCTCATGCACTCGCTCTTTTGACCGAACCCTGCGCGTCTGTCATTGACTGTCATTGTCGCACTTCGGCGTCTTCGATGAAACGCCTAACAAGTATGCTTTGTTCCAATGCCGCTTCACGCTCTCGCCCGAATCCTCGCTCATCAGGGCGGATGGGATGAAATTCTCTGGATCGCTGGGCCACTACTTATCGTCGGTGGCCTGCTCTGGGTGGCCAATCGTCGCGCCAATGCACTGAACGAGGCTGGTAACGATGGTCAGCCCACGTCCAAACAGTCTTCGTAGCCGTCGTTGGACGAGCTAGCGGCGACGGTCGACTTCTACCCGTTCGATATCGACACCGATGCCTTGGAGTTTTCCGACGAAATTGGTGTAGCCGCGGTCGATATGGTGCGCATCGGAGATGATGGTTTCGCCCTCAGCCGACAGTGCAGCGACCATGAGGCATGCCCCGGCGCGGATGTCGTGGGCCTTTACTCGAGCACCAGACAACTGCTCGCTGCCCTTCACCACGGCATGGTGTCCGTCGATTCGTACCGAAGCTCCCATACGGGTGAGCTCGCTCACGTAGGCGAAGCGGCCGGCGTAGAGGTTCTCGGTGACGATGCCGACGCCTTCGCTGAGGGTGAGCATGGCCACGATGAGCGGCTTGTAGTCGGTGGCGATACCCGGATACGGCAGCGTCGAGACGTCGACCGATGTAAGTCGTCCCGGCACTACGGCGGTGATGCCTTCATCGTCGGGCGTGATGGTCATTCCCATCGACCGAAGCTTTGCCAAGAGCATTTCCATGTGGTGGGCGCGGGCGCCGTCGAGGCGGATCTCGCCGTGGGCCGAGGCAAGTGCGGCCATGTAGGTGGCCGATTCGAGCCGGTCGGACACCACGGTGTGGTCGACGGCATGCAGCGAGTCGACGCCCTCGATGGTGAGTGTCGATGTGCCTGCGCCGGAGATCTTGGCGCCCATTTTGTTGAGCATCTCCGCCAGGTCGCTGATTTCGGGCTCACGGGCGACGTTGTCGATGACCGTGATTCCCTTTGCCCGCACCGCAGCCATCATGAGGTTCTCGGTGGCTCCAACACTTGGGAAGTCGAGGAGGATGTCGGCGCCAACGAGGTTGTCGACTCGGCCGATGACATCGCCGTGTTCGGTTTCGAACTCGGCCCCCATGGCTTCGAGGCCTCGAAGATGCATGTCGATGGGCCGCGAGCCGAAGTTGTCGCCACCTGGCAGGGCAACGGTGGCTTCACCGAATCGGGCAAGCAGCGGACCAAGGACCACGATGGATGCTCGGATTCGGCCAACGATTTCGTACGGCGCCACCGTCGAGCACTCGGCGGGGCATACGATGTCGACCGTGCCAGCCCCATGGGTGACCGTCAGCCCCATCGAGGACAACAACTCGCCCATTGTGTACACATCGGTGATGTCGGGAACGTTGTCGATTCGAAACGTTCCTTCGGCGAGCAATGTGGCCGCCATAAGTTTGAGCACCGAGTTCTTGGCGCCCTGGATTCGTACTGTTCCCTCGAGCGGACCCGAGTTGCGGATTCGAAACGATGAGTAACCGCCAGCTCCGTCTGAGCCGTCGTGTTGTTGGGGGGCTTCGTTTTTCACCTGCCAAGTATGGCTGGTCGAACGACATTTTGCCGACAGGGTCAACACAATGACCATCGTCCGCGTCGATCACCATGTTGATGAAGCAGGCTTGGCTCTCCTTCGCACGCCTCGAAACGACATGGTTGCAGAGAGAGTTGAAGACAGCGCCGCCAAGAACGCAGATCGGTTCGAGCTCCTCGATGGGCCATTCGAGTCCTACGAGCGCACCCTTGCGGTCGCCGCTGACCAACAAGATCCGTCCCGCTTTCGGGTGACCGAGACGTTCACGTATCGCGAAGCGGTGCCGTTCTGGCGGTTTGCTACCCACTTCCCCATTAAGTGGTCGATCACCCGGCGCCGCGACGACAACGCCCAACCGTG
>CALGZB010000005.1 GCA_937934655.1 uncultured Acidimicrobiales bacterium
TGACCGTCGCGGTTCGAACCGGTTCGGTATCGATGAGCCAGCGCTGGAATCCGGCGTTGTGGGTAAGTCCGCCCAGCACCAGCTGGTCGAGCGCCGCCATCATCTGGCGTCGGGCCGACTCGCGGTCGCTGCCCGAAACCACAAGCTTTGCGATCATCGAGTCGTAGTACGGGCTGATCTCGCTGCCGAGCTCGACACCGCTGTCCCAGCGGACGCCATCGGGAATCACCAAGCTGGTTATGGTGCCGGTATCGGGGGCAAAGTCGGCGTTGGGGTTCTCGGCGTTGATACGAGCTTCGAACGCATGACCCTGAAAGACGATGTCGTCTTGGGCGAGGTTAAGAGGCTCGCCGACCGCCGAGCGGATCTGCTGCTCAACCAGGTCGATGCCGGTGATCGACTCGGTAACCGGATGCTCCACTTGGAGTCTGGTGTTCATCTCAAGAAAGAAGTAGTCGCCGTTGACCGCATCGACAACGAATTCGACGGTGCCGGCAGAGTCGTAGCCAATAGAGCGGGCGAGTTCGGCCGCCGAGGTGCGCAAACCCTGGCGGGTGGCGTCGGGCAGGTTGGGGGCAGGGGCTTCTTCGAGCACCTTCTGGTACCGGCGCTGCACCGAGCACTCGCGGGTACCGAGCTCGATGACCGTGCCGTGTTTGTCGCCAAGGATCTGCACTTCGACATGGCGGGGTTGCTCGATAAACCGTTCGACGATCATTGCGTCGTCGCCAAAGGACCGGCTGGCTTCAGCCATTGCTTCGGCGAGTGCCGGGGCGAACCCGGCATCATCGGTAACGATCCGAATACCTTTGCCGCCGCCGCCTGCGGCCGCCTTCACGAGCACCGGGTAGCCAATATCGCGGGCTGCTTCGGCAAGTCGTTCTGGGTCTTGGTCGTCGTCGAACCCGGGGATGATGGGAACCCCGGCGCTCGTCGCAAGACGGCGGGCGTTGATCTTGGAGCCCATCTGATCGATGACCGAAGGGTCGGGGCCGATCCAGATCAGCCCAGCGGCGAGAACCGCCCGGGCAAATTCGGCATTCTCCGATACGAACCCATACCCGGGATGAACGGCGGTGGCGCCGGTGCGGGCAGCGGCATCGAGCAGCGCGTCGGTAGAGAGGTACGACTCGGCGAGCGCGGCGGGCCCAAGCCGGGTACTCATGGTTGCCTCGTGCACAAAGGGCGCGTTGACATCGGGATCGGCGTACGCCGCGACGGTGTCGTGCCCGAGCCGGTGAGCGGTTCGGATAACGCGGCGGGCGATCTCGCCGCGGTTAGCGATGAGGATTACCTGTTTTGAGAGACTGGTCATAGCGCCCTTACATCCGGTACACGAGCGGCGGACCAACCGGCGGCTCGTCTTGTCGTGCGGCGAGACTCAGGCACAGGCCGAGGATGTCGCGGGTATGGACCGGGTCAATGAGGCCATCGTCCCAGAGTCGACTGGTTGCGTAGTACGGGTTGGACTGCGTCTCGTACTGCTCGGCCACTTCGGCTCGCATCGCTGCTACCTCTTCTTCGGTTGTGTCGTCGCCCTTGAGCCCAGCGAGCCGGATATCGACCAACACGGTTTGGGCGGTGGCGGCCGACATGGTCGCAATGCGCGAGTTGGGCCAGGCAAAGAGGAACCGCGGGTTAAACCCGCGGCCACACATGCCGTAGTTGCCGGCTCCGTAGGCGCCGCCGATAAGCACGGTGTATTTGGGAACGGTGGCGTTGGCCACGGCGCTCACCATCTTTGCGCCGTGTTTCGCGATGCCGCCGGCTTCTGCCTCGCTACCAACCATGTAGCCCGATGTGTTCTGAAGAAAGATCAGAGGGATACGTCGCTGCTCGCAGAGTTCGATGAAGTGGGTGGCCTTGAGCGCAGCCTCGGCGAAGATCACGCCGTCGTTCGCGATGATGCCGACCTGGTGGCCCCACATGCGAGCGAATCCGGTGACGATGGTCGAGCCCCAGTCGGGTTTGAACTCGGCGAACTTCGAGCCATCGACGAGCCGAGCAATGATTTCGCTCACGTCAAAGGGGATCCGGTCGTCGGCCGAAACAATGCCGTAGATCTCGGCCGGGTCGTGCGCCGGCGGTTCGGGGTCGGCGTAGTCGAGCCAGCCCTGGCGGTCGATGATTCGCCGCTGGTTCACCGACTCGCAGAGTTCTCGCAGCTTGCCATAGGCCTCGGCCTCGGTTTGTGCGATGTAGTCCGAGACGCCCGAGGTCATCGTGTGAAGCACGGCGCCGCCGAGGTCGTCGGCGTCGATGATTTCGCCAAGGGCAGCTTTGACGATGGGTGGGCCGCCAAGGAAAATTCGGCCGATGCCTTCGACCATGATTACTTCGTCGGAGAGGGCCGGCACGTAGGCGCCGCCTGCCGTGCAGCCACCCAGCACCACTGACGGCTGCGGCAAACCTTGCGCAGAGAGTCGAGCTTGGCGGTAGAAAGAGCCGCCAAAGTGGTCTTTGTCGGGAAAAATCTCGTCCTGAAGCGGCAGAAACGCTCCACCGCTATCGACGAGGTAGATGACGCCAAGGCCGTTTTGTTCGGCGATCTCTTGCGCCCGGACGTGCTTTTTGATCGAGACCGGAAGCAGCGACCCGCCCTTCACCGTCGCGTCGTTTGCGATGAACATCCACGGCACGCCATGAACGGTGCCGACACCGGTGACGATGCCAGCTCCGGGTGCGGCGTTGTCGTATTGGCCATAACCGCTGAGCGTCGAGAGCTCGAGGAACGGCGTGTCGGCATCGATGACCATGTCGATGCGGTCGCGCACCATATGTTTCCCGCGGGCCAAGTGCCTCTCGATGGACCGGTCGCGATTGTGTCCGCCGTCGATAGCCCATTGCAGCCTTTCGTTGAGGGTCTCCATCTCACCCGCGTAGGCATTGCTGTTGGCGACGAATGCCGGGGCACCCGTATCGACCTTGGTGACATGAGTGCGCATTAGGCGTGCCCTCCGGCGTGCCAGAACTGGCTGACGATTGTGTCGGCGAGATCATCAAGTGAAAGCGGACCGGCGGGGTCGAACCACTCGATCGTGGAGTTCATCCCGCCGAACAGAACCAGTCTTGCGATGCTGAGATGGTCGACCCGGAGCGAACCTTGCGCCTGGAGTCGATCGAAGAGGGCGGCCCACATGGCTTCGTAACTATCTCGCCGCGGAACGATGATCTCGTGCACCGAATCGGGCGCGTTGTGGAAGGTCGTGACGTGGGCGGCGGTGTACGGGCCGAATTCGAACAACGAGCCGAGGTGCGCACGAACGTGTGCCCGCAGTAATGCTTCTGCGCTTGTCGCCCCGTCGAAGGCGCCCGCACGGTCATCGTTCTCGACCGACTCGAATGCGGTGACCATGACGTCGATGCCGCGTTCGAGGATGGCGGTAAAGATCTCTTCTTTGGAAGCGAAGTGGTGGTAGAGCGAACCGGCCTTGATGCCAACGGCCGAGGCGATGTCGCGCATCGACGTGGCGGCGAACCCTTTGTCGAGAATCAGCCGAGCGGCATTGTCGAGAATACGGACTCGCGCCTCGACGGCTTCGGGCGGCTGTGTTCCCGCAGCCGGCAGAGAAGCGGCAGAAGAGCCAGAAGAAGCTGCAGAAGAAGCTGCGGGGGCCGCCGATGCGGTGGCCGGGGGAGACGTCATGGTCGTCATATCGGAACCCTACCTAACAAATGTTAGGTAGGAAGATTTTTCTTCGAATTCTTTGGTGGCGAAATCCCACAGAATCGTCATTCCATCGCCCCATTTGTCGATGGAGCAGACGAGAATATAGGAATTACGTACTCGGTTCGGAGAGAAGTACCGAACTCACGTAGCCAACTCGTACAAAATCGCCGTACGATGGCGCCGACCCGACTGCCTCGGAGGCTGTCTTGACCGAAGTCCCAGATCATCTCCTAGAGCGCTCACGTGCCGCTCGCGCTCGCCTCACCGGCGAAGGCGGCGACGCGCCCGCTGGAGATTCAGCCGCGCCTGCCGGCGCTGCTGTCGAAAAAGCCCCGGCCGCTGCGGCGCCCGTTGTTGCTGCAGCCCCTGAAATCGAGAAAGCTCCCGAACCGGTCCCGCCGTTCGTGCAGGCCGCACTCGATCGCAAGAAGGTCCCTTCGTGGGCGTTCTTTATCGTGCTCATGCTCCCAATTTGGGCCATCTTCTATGTCGGCACCCTCGAGCGCCCGCCTGTCGAAGGCATCCTCACCGCAGGTGAAGGCGTCTACGAAGGTTGTGCTGGCTGCCATGGCGCCGGTGGCGGCGGCGGTAGCGGCTACGCACTTGCTGGCGGCGAGGTCGCAAAGACCTTCCCCGATGCGGCATCGCATATCTGGTGGGTCGTCAACGGCTCCTCCGATGCAGGAACCCCTTACGGTGACCCTGCCCGCGAAGGCGGACAGCGCATTGCTCTCGAATTCAGCGGCGCACAGATGCCGTCGTTTGCTGAGCCACTTACTTCGATCGAACTCCTCGAGGTCGTCTACTACGAGCGTGTCACCCATGGTGAGCTCGATGCCGACTCCGAAGAGCTTCACGCTATCGAACATCTCGTCGACCACGCCGAGGACTTTGAGTTGCCGGGACACTTCGAGGTCGGTACGACCATCGAAGACATCCAGCTCTTCATCGATATGGCCATGGCCGACCTCGCAGGCGACGCGTAAGCGTCTAACCAGACAACAGAGCGTAAGCGTCTAACCAGACAAGAGCGCGTAAGCCTCTAGTTGGTTAGTGGTTTCGCGAACCGGACCGAGCTGACCTCGCCGGGCGATGTCAGTGCTTCCATTGCTGTTTCAAAGTCGGGTAGCGCATAGACGTCGCCGTCATCGTTGATCATCACGAAGCGATCGAGCTGGGCCAGAAATGACCGGTCGTGGCTCACCGCGATAACCGTGCCGAGGAATCCATCGAGGGCCTGCTCGAGCACCTCGGATGAATCGACGTCGAGGTTGTCGGTTGGTTCGTCGAGCAGCAACACGTTGTGACCCTCGAGTTCGAGGCACAGGATCTCGAGGCGGGCTTTCTGCCCGCCCGACAAGGTCTCGAACTCTTGGCGAGCCTGGTTGGCCAGGCCGTAACGTGCCAGCGACTTCATTGCCTTCTCATCGTCAGATACCCGTTGGCGCACGATGTCGAAACAGGCGTGGCCGAGGAAGTCGGGACGGTCGTTGATTTGGGTAAACGTGCCGATGGAGGTCCGGGGGCCAAGCTTGAACGAACCGCTGCTCGGTTCGAGCTCTCCAGCGAGCGCTCGGAGTAGATGCGATTTCCCCGTGCCGTTCGGACCGATAAGGCCGACTCGTTCGCCAAAGTGCACCTCGTCGTTGAACGGTAGAAACAGATCGCTCACCGACAAGTCGCTGAACGCGAGAACCCGTCGAGACGAATCGGCCCCGCGAAGCTTCACATGAAGGTTCTGATCGGGAACCGGTGGTGGTGGCGGGCCAGCTTTGACGAAGCGTTCCCACCGGGTTTCGGCCGCGTTGGCCTTCGTCGCATTTTTGAAGTTCTGGGCCGCCCGCTGCTTCATGACCTTCATGTGGCGGAACAGTCGGCGCTCTTCGTCGTTCCACCGCTTCACGGCATCGCCAAGGAGGCGTTGACGCTTCTCCCGGGCCTCGGGGTACTCGGTGTATGGACCGCCGTGTACCCAAGCTCCAGACCCTTCGATCACCACGGCCTTGTTGGCCACCTGCTCGAGAAGCGAGCGATCGTGGCTGACCATAAGGATGGTGCTTCGGCACTTGCGGATCTCTTCCTCGAGCCAAAGCCGAGTCGGGATGTCGAGGTAGTTGTCGGGCTCATCGAGAAGCAACACATCGACACCCGAAGTGAGCAGCAGATCGAGTACGAGTCGTTTGCGTTCTCCGCCCGAGAGTTCCGAGACCAGCCGGGTGCCGAAGTCATCGATCGGGGTTTTCACGCTACGTCCGGCGGCAGCGGCCCACTGAGACTCGAGCTCGTAGCCGCCAAGGTCACCCCATTCGGTCAGCGCTTCGGCAAACTTCATGCCATCGTCGGTGCCATCGTTCATGGCCTGCTCGGCGGCGAAAAGCGCTCGGCCGCTTTCGCGCAACTGCACCGGGGCTACTTCGATAAGCATCTGGCGCAGCGTGTCGGTGGGGTTCGACATACCAACGTCCTGGGTCATCGAGAGGAAGCTGCCGTCGATGGCAAAGTCGCCGGCGTCAGCCTCGATCTCGCCGGACAGAATCCGAAGAATCGTGCTCTTCCCGACCCCGTTCGCCCCCACGATTACCGCGTGTTCACCAGGCGCTACACCGAAGCTCACGTCGAAGAACAGCGGCTCCGAAGCTGGCGGTGCATATTCAAGTTCCGAGACGACGATTCCACCCATCCCGCAAGCTTGTCAGCCGCGAGCGTCGAACCGGTCAGTCGCCGAGACGTTTGCCTTCAGGCATCGGAACCACAGAAGGTGCCTGAGGTTGGCTGTCAATGTTGGTTGACAACTCTTGCTTGTCAACTAAAGTTGACGTATGAACGAAGCGGAACCAGCCAACTCGTTACCATCGCCAACCGATGACCCCGAGGCCGCTCTGAACGCAGCGGTGGCCTTGCGTCGGTTGGCCGATCGCCTCGAAGCAGAGTCGGTTCAGGCCGCGATCGATCAGGGCTGGACCTGGGCTGAAGTCGCCCAGGCGCTTGGCGTGACCCGCCAAGCCGCCCACAAAAAACACGCGGGCCGGCGCAAACCGGACCGCACAACGAGAAAGAGGAAATAGCGTCATGGGGCTACTCAAGAAATTTCGGAGCCGGCAAGCCGATATGAAGACGCTCGCATCGGTGATGGAACACAGCCTGGCCCAGGCAGCAAACGCTGGCGAGGAAATTGCCGGCGCTCACCATCTGGCCCTTGCGGTGTTCGCTATGCCCGACGGAACCGCCGAGACCGTCATGGCCGAGCTCGGCACAAGTGGCTCAGCGTTCGAGACTGAGCTGAAGTCGCTCGACGCCAAAACCCTGACCGATATCGGGTTCGAGATCGTCGACATCGACCTCGGGTCCGGCCCAGTGCCCCCGAAACGCCTCGGCAAGACCGACGCGACCTACGAGGCGGCTATCAAAGCCGCCTATGAGTTTCACAACACCGGCACATACGAGCCGCTCTCGGGAGCGCATCTTCTGGCTGGGATTGCGTCGGTCGACCTCGGCGTTGCGGCCCGAGTTTTTCGCGCCCTTGGCGTCGACCGCGATGAAGTGGTTGCGGCTGCAATCGCTGGCACTGCGAAATGATTCCCGAATCACTCAACCGGCGGTTGAGCGTTGGGACATCGCCACCCACACCGCCGTTGACACCAGACCGAGAGCTGCGACCACGGCGAGATGATCGAGGGCGTTCCCAGCACCGAGCCATGGTTCCTGGATCGACCTCATCACATGCGAGAGCGGCATCCAGTTGGCGATCGTCCGCATCGTGTCGTTGAGTGCCTCCGGAGGGGGACCTCCGCCGCCGAGGAGAAACATGGGGAAGAACGCCGTGAGTCCAAGCCCTTGGGCGGCTCGTGCGGTCGGCATCAACCAACCGAGGGCGAGCCCAAAGCTGATGAACGACGCCGATGCCACCAGACCAAAGAGCACGGTGCGAACAATGTCATCGGGAGCAGTGATGCCATAGGTGATCCACATTGTGACGATCACCATCACGCCGCCGATAAGCGCCGCGATGTAGCCGACCACGCCGAGCGCTGCGGGAAACACCCAACTCGCAACCCCCGAGGCGCGGAATCGGCGAAGCACGCCCTGTTCGCGATACGAAGCGACCTGAACCGGCAGCATCACGAGCCCGATCGCTCCGATCGCAATCGCCACATACGCCGACGTGTAGTAATCGACCGGCAGTCCTTCGAAGGCGTCGTCGTCGGCATCGAAAATGCCACCGAGGATCAAGGACAGCAGGACGGGAAACAGGAACACAAAGACCAGCACCGTTGGCTCACGTGCGGTGAGCTTTAGTTCGGCCACCACCAGCCTGAAGAGCGATGTGAGCGGCGGTTGTGTGGATTCCGAATGGTCGGAAACAACGAGTGGTCGAGCGGATGTGGTGGTCATGACTGGTCTCCAATGATGTGCAGAAGGGCTTCTTCGAGTGTTGGTTCGTGCGTCGCGATGTCGTCGGGCACCGTGCCCGACCCGACCAACGCAGCACCTGCGTGAGCCACCAGCGACCGCCGGCCGCTGAGGTGCAGTCGACCCTCGCGCATCGCGATCTTGTCGAGTCCGGGAAGTGTCGAGAACATGCCGTTTGGGTCGATTCCCTCCGGAACCGTGAACGAGATCTCGGTCGGACTCGAGTACCTCCCGATGAGGTCGGCCGGCGATCCCGCGGCGACTAAGGACCCGGCGTTCATCACGGCGAGGCGGTCGCAGACCGCTTCGGCCTCGTCCATAAAATGGGTGACGAGCACAACGGTTGTGCCACCGCGTCGGAGCTCACGGATGAGTTCCCAGACCTCTCGGCGGGCGGCCGGGTCGAGGCCTTGGGTGAGCTCGTCGAGAAACACCACCTCGGGCTTATTCTGGAGAGCGAGAGCGATGAACAGCCGTTGTTGCTGCCCGCCCGACAGGTTTGCGAACGCCGTCTTGCGCTGAGCGGAAAGACCCCACTGTTCAAGCACGTCGCCCACCGGTAGAGCGTTTGGCGTCGCAAAGAGTCGGAGTGCTTCACCCACCCGCAGCCGGTCGGGCAGGGCTGACTCTTGCAGTTGGCTTCCGATTCTTCCGGCAAGCCTCTTTTGCTCGCGAAGCGGGTCGTGTCCGCAGACCGTCACGCTTCCGCTGGTCGCCCGCCGAAGTCCCTGGAGGCACTCGACCAAGGTGGTCTTCCCGGCGCCGTTCTGGCCAAGAATGCCAAACACCTCGCCGCGCCTGACCCCGAACGACACGTCGTCCACCACATTGGTCTGGCCGTATCTCTTCGTGAGGTTGGCCACTTCGATGATGTTGGTATCTCGTGAAGCTGTCATGACTTCATCGTGACGACGATGAAGCCCTGCGTCATCGGGCTAGCGACTACTCGCTCTCCCCCCGTGGAGGGATTCGGTACTCAAACCAACCCGTTGCGATGAGCAAAGACGATAGCCGCGGCTCGGTCCCGAGCGCCCAGCTTCGAAAAGATCGACCCGACATGGGTCTTCACGGTGGCCATACTCACAAAGAGTTGCTCGGCAATCTCGCCGTTGCTCGCTCCCTCGGCCATCAGGCGAAGCACGTCGTTCTCCCGAACCGTGAGGACGTCGACCAAGTCAGTGGCCTCTCGTTGAGCTGGAGCCTGCCGGCGATACACCTCGAGCACGCGGGGTGTCACGGCTGGGTCGAGCCACGCTCCCCCACCAGCTACCACTTGCACCGCCCGGATCAGTTCTTCCGCCGAGGCTTCTTTGAGCGCAAAACCCGCAGCGCCTGCCTCAAGTGCGCCGACAAGGGCATCATCGTCGTCAAAGGTGGTGAGGATCAGAACCGGCGGGCTAGCTTCCATCGCCGATATCGCGGCGGTTGCCTCGATCCCGTCCATACCTCGCATCCGGATGTCCATACACACAACATCAACGTCGTGGGCCGCAAGCTGACGCAGTGCCTCGGCACCATCACTCGCTTCGGCGACAACCTCGAAGCCATCGTCGACGGTAAGGATGTGCGAAAGACCGGCGCGAACGAGCGGCTGATCGTCAACCAGGAGAAGGCGAATCACGAAACGACCTCCGTGTTCTCGTGAAGAGGCACGGCCACTTCG
>CALGZB010000006.1 GCA_937934655.1 uncultured Acidimicrobiales bacterium
GTGACAGCGGCGCTGAAGCTCGAGGATGTCCGTGTGACATATCGAGGACGTCGCCGGGGCGACGATGTTGACGCACTGAGCGAAATCAACCTCACGATCGATCAGGGCGAACGAGTTGCAGTTGTCGGACGTAGCGGCGCAGGCAAGAGCACCATTGCCAAGCTCGCATGCGGCCTTAGCAAACCGTCGTCGGGATCCGTTTCGGTTTTCGGTACGGACCTCAGCCAGGCCTCCCGTCGGGAAACGCGGCACCTGAGGCACCGAATGCACTTGGTCTTCCAGGACCCCTACCAATCGCTTCATCCCGGGCTGCGTGTACGTGACCTCGTGAGCGAACCATTGGCGATCGCCAGCCGATTGGATGCTGCGAGCACCGCAATATCCGCTGCGCTGTCTCAGGTTGGCCTCACTCCGCCAGAGCAGTTCATGGACCGGACGCCGACGACATTGAGTGGGGGGCAGCGCCAGCGAGTCGCGATCGCCCGAGCTCTCGTTGCACGACCACAACTCATCCTCGCCGACGAACCAACCAGCATGCTCGATGCGTCGCTTCGAGCCACGATTGCAGCCATGTTGCTCGACCTGCAGGCCGAACGAAACGCTGCCATGGTATTTATCACCCACGATCTTGCTTTGGCCCGCCAAGTTGCTGATCGTATTGTTGTGCTCTCAGGCGGAAGGGTCGTTGAAGACCGGCCGACCGAAGACTTGCTCTTTGATCCAGAGCACCCCGAAACACGCGAACTTCTGTCTGCAGCGCGGCATCAATCCAAGGAGATATGGAAATGACTCAACGGAAGCTGATCTTCTTTACGAGTGCAGATCCTCATACCGACACCGGCGCGTTCTTTCGCGCCTACCATTTTGCCAACGTGGCCTCGAAACAAGGAATCGAGGCCGAAGTTCGTCTCGCCGGGTCCGCGGTTGACGTGACCAATCTCGATGCTCTTCCCAACAACGAAGCAGGTGATGAAATCCGCACCAAGATCCGCGAATCAATCGATGCGCCATTCGATGTGTCCCTTTGACCGTTTTCATCCGATGCCCGTGGGGTATCAGCAGACGACGTAGCCGCAATCGGCGGCCATTTTCGAAAGCTGGGCGACATCTTCAAGGAAGTCGCTGATGGAACTTCCGAGTTCATCTTTGTCGGCGGATGATCAAGATCGCCTTCGCCGGTAAAGGCGGTTCCGGTAAATCATCTATCTCGGGCACACTTGCTCGAGTGCTAGCCCGTCGCGGCAAGCCAATTCTGGCGCTCGACAGCGACCCGGTTCCCGGCATGCCCTACTCCCTCGGAATACCTGTCGACGACAGCCCTACCCCAGATGACGTTGTTGTCGAAGGCGTCGAAGGCGAACCCCGGTGGGTACTTCGCCCCGGACTTGATGCAGAGTCGTTTATCAGCCAGTACGCAGCCGTCGGGCCCGACGGTGTGCGCTATCTACAATTCGGCAACACATGGGGTCACGTCTCCACGTTGCAACGGGCCCAGTTCGCATGGAGCCAGGTTGTAAAGGAGATGGACCCGACCGCCTGGAACGTTGTCGGCGACCTTCCCGGAGGTACCCGCCAAGCCATGTTCGGTTGGGCAAAGTACGCCAACCTGCTGGCCATCGTGGTTGAACCCACGCCCAAATCGATCCACGTCGGACGCCGTTTGCGCAACATCTCCAAAGCCGCCTGGGGCCCGGACAACGTCGCCGTTGTCGCCAACAAGGTTGAAAACCCAAGCGACATCGAACAAATCGAAGAACGCCTCGAGTTGCCGGTGATTGCGGCCGTTCCCGCTGACCCGGCGGTCACTGCGGCAGACAAACTCGGCTGCGCGCCTCTCGATCAACCTGCCGGGCCATTCGTAGATGCGATTGAAGCACTGGCGACGAGAGTCGTAGAGCAATACGATGCTTGAAGCGAAAACCGAACATCGACGGAGCGCACAATGAAGATCGCAGTTGTAGGTAAGGGCGGGTCAGGAAAGACCACGACAAGCGCTTTGCTTGCCCGAAGCTTGGGCCGTCAAGGTCACAACGTCGTCGGCCTCGATTGCGATACAAATCCGAACCTCGGTCTTTCACTCGGCGTTGGCGATACCGAAACCGAGCGACTTCTGTCGCTGCGGGATCAGATCGACGAAGGTGACCGCGAGCATGCCCACACGTGGGCGGACATTCTCGACTCGTACGGCACCGACGCCCCCGACGGAGTGCGACTAACCGTCATCAATCGGATCGATAATCCCGAACCGGGTTGACCGTGATGTGGACTATCCGCTGAGCAGTTGCTCAGCTCCGTACCTTCTGAAAACACCGTCATCGTCGCCGACCTTGAGGCCGGCATCGGTACGCTCACCCGCCTTCCGGATCAAGCTGTCGATGTCACACTCATCGTTACCGAACCAACCCCTCGATCTATCGACGTGGCCAAACGCGCTGCGCTGGTCGCCGCCGAACGAGCGCAAGGACGAGTACTGATCGTGGCCAACAAGGTCGCCGACCCTGAAGACGAAGCGAGAATCTACGAAGCCTTCCCTGAAGCCGAGATCGTCATCGTTCCTGCGGACCCGGTAATAAACGACGCCGATCGGCGCGGCGTGTCGCCAATCGATATCGACTCCGAGAGTCCCGCTGTCAGGGTCCTTTCAGGGTTGAGTCAAACAATTGGTCTTTTCAGCGGAGAAACCTTGCCGGGCTAACTCTCGCATTTCCGGGGTGAAGGGGTCGCCCTTGGAGTCCATTTGCCGCCGACTTTGGCTTTTAGCGCTCCAGATTTAGTAGCTCGATGAGGTCGGTATCGGGTGGGTCGAATACCAGGAGGTCTGGCCCTTCATCAGGGTTGGTTCGGGCGAACGAGCGGTAGAAGCGCTGGTCCATCCACCACTTACCATCAGCGTCGCGAACGAAGCGATCGTGATATACGCCGTAGGCGTCGCTGCGAGTGCCATCGGATGACTCTTGGCGAACTTCCTGCATGTACATGCGCCCGGCGGCCAAGCCTCGATCGGCGTCGATCTCCATCACGGTGTTCAAGATGACGAACTCGAAGAAGCTAAATCGGTCGTGGATTTGGGTATGGATGAACTCGCCGATTGCGTCGGGTCCGTCAAAGGTGAAGCTTCGGTCGACCGTGTTCACGGTGATCAGACACGTCGGTGTCATGATGTCGTGCAATTCGGCCCACGCCTGGCGAGTCACGATATCGGCGTAGCGATTCTGAACTCGGCGCAGTGCTATGTACGCAACAGTTTCGTCGATGTCATTCGCCATGCCCGATCTTCGCATACAACCCAGGAGCTGGGCACAAAGGCCGACCAGGCACGCCTCAGTCCTTTCGCAACACGTCGACTTTCTCAATCAGAAAGGACGGCACGACATTCGAACCGCCGACGCTCGTGTCGTAGCTATATGCGCCAAGGCCGGTGGCCCAAACCTCGATGAAGTCGTCCACATCGACACCGTCGAGCATCGGGCAATCATCTTCGATCGTTGAAAGGAGCTCGGTTGCGGCGAAACCGAATGTCGAGCGAGTGTCGTAATTGTACGAGCGGGTGCTGTACGACGATGCAATGTTGGCGTGGAATGAGCATC
>CALGZB010000007.1 GCA_937934655.1 uncultured Acidimicrobiales bacterium
ACCGGTTCGCCGCTGTACCCACGTCGGAGAAACCAGACGACGGCATCGTTTTTGCCATGGAAGTCGGCGTCGACGATAAGACAGCGCTTTCGGCGGGTAAGCCGACGAGGCTGTTCCGGAATTTTCCGCTGCTGCGCGACGTCGATAGCAAGTTGCAACTGTTTTGCATAGGACGATCTGGAGCCGGGCATCGTCACGAGCGTAGACATCGGAAGCGCTCACGAAGAGCGAATTTCACCGCGGCTACTTGGGGTCGCCGATCGGCGCTGATTTAAGTGGGTTGCCGGCGCGACGATTCACCCGGGATAGATTCGCCACTCCTCGCAACCGCACAACCGCACACCGCTAGAAAGTGCGTCCGCGGGTGGATTTCCTTACGGGTTTCTTTCGACTAAACCCGGCTGGTCTCGTAGGCCCACATTGCGAGTTCTACCCGATTCCGTAGCCCCAGCTTCATCATCAGCGCGGCAAGGTGCGTCTTGACGGTGCTGACACTGATGTGGAGTTCGTCGGCGATTTCGGAGTTCGTGCGACCCCGAGCCACCGTGAGCAGGACTTCTTCTTCACGCTCGGTTAGCGGCGAGATGGGCTGCACTCGGTCGGCGCCTTCCGACGGCGCTTCGGCGAACGATTCGAGAAGCCGGCCCGTGATGCTTGGGGCGATAAGCGCATCGCCGTTGGCGGCAGCATGAACCGCCTGCTCGAGCAGCGCTGCTCCGGCATCTTTCAGAAGAAACCCACGTGCTCCAGCTTTGAGCGCACTATGCACGTACTCATCAAGATCGAAGGTCGTGATCACCACGATGGCCAAAGGATCAGCAACCTCTGGGCCAGCAAGTTCTCGGGTTGCCTCGATGCCGTCCATCTCTGGCATCCGAATATCGAACAGGCACACGTCGGGACGGAGCTCGCGAGCGAGGTCGACGGCCTCCCGACCGGTCGCCGCTTCGCCCACAACCTCGATGTCTGGGTCGGTGGCCTCGAGAATCATTTTGAATCCGGTGCGGACCATCTCTTGGTCGTCGGCCAACAAGACTCGGATGGTCATGCTGGAACTCCCGATCGTGGAAGCGCCGCCTCGACGACCCACCCGCCGGTTGTGCCAGGCGCAGCTCGAAATCGTCCGTCGAGGAGTGCGGCTCGCTCGGCCATACCGATGAGCCCGAAACCAGCCGACCGGTCGTTCAACGTTTGCTTGCGGCCATCGTCGGCAATGGTGAGATGAACGTCAGTGGCATCGGCGACCACGGAGATCCGAATCTCGCTGGCGTCTCGGGCGTGACGCCGGGCGTTGGTTGTGGCCTCTTGGGCAATACGAAACAGGCTCGACTCGACCGATGCGCTCAGCGAATCAAATGCGCCGGCTATGTCGACCAACACCGGGGGCTGGGCGGTCGGGTCAGCCAAGGCTTGGATCTCTCGGATTCCAGCATGCGGCGCTAGTGCGGCCGGGTCGTCGGCGCTGCGGAGGGCCCGAACCATTTGCCGCATTTCGTCGAGGGTCCGGGTAGCCTCGCTCTCGATATCGTCCAGCGCACCTATCGCTGCATCGGGACGAGTAGCACCCACCGCTTTGCCCGCCTGCGCCCGGATTGCGATTGCCGATATGTGATGAGCCACGGTGTCGTGCAGCTCGCGGGCAAACTCGGCCCGTTCGTTGGATCGTGCCGCCAACACCTCTTTGGCATGCCGGATCGCACGGTTTCGCACGACGATCCCAGCACCGTAGGGAACGAGCCATATCACGCTATTGATGAGCGACTCGATCACTGTCGCGATTGCCGAGACACCGGGCAACCCCTCGGCGCTAAAGGTGGCATCGACGGTACTGATCGACGGGCCGACCAGCACGACGATGATGAGACCAATGAGCGCATGGCGTCCCGATGCCCACCGGGCAACCGCGTAGACCACCACCATCACACCGATGACGCTCAGGTCGCGGCTTGGGTCTGCCGTCTGCGCTGCAACCAAAGCGATAACAAGTGCCGCCATGCAGGCGACGAGTGGCCACCTCTTTCGAAACCACACAGCGGCGGCAAGGGGAAGGAGCAATGCAAATGCTGAAGCGGTCGAAACGTCGGACTGGAGGAAGCCGAAGGCAACAACAGCGGAGAGCACGATGTCCCACCGCGACCGGTCGGCCGACTGGCTCGGTGAAGCGAGAATCGTCTCGAGAAGGCTTCTCATACCTCTCACTGTACGGAACCCCGAGTGACGGCGGATCAGCCAAAAGAATGACTTCTGCGCCCGCCAATCAGCTGATTCACAATGGCTGAGAGGCCGATGTTTCGGGTAGTCGCAACGTTCACAGTGAGTGCATGACCACTACATCCACACCCTCAAAGCTCCTCATCCGACTCCTCGCAACACTTGCCGCTCTGCTTGCCGTTGCACTGCTGGCGGCGGCGTGTTCGTCAGCCGACACCCAGACCGCGCAAGTCGCAGGCGACGCCGACCCACCAGTCGCCGAAGCCGATACCTCGACTCCCGACCCGCAACCGACCACCAGCACAACCTCAACGTCAACTACAGCGCCGCCCGAGATGGTCGAAACCATCGAATGGACCGACTGTGGCCGGCTGCAATGCGCGACCGTCGACGTGCCGATCGACTACGAAGATCCAGACTCCGAGACGATTGCTATCGCCATCAACAAACGGTCTGCCGACCGGCCTGAGGAACGCATTGGTTACCTTCTCACGAACCCGGGAGGCCCTGGAGCGACTGGCCTTGGACATGTTCAACAGGCCGAAGGCCTCTACGACTCGGCCATTCTTGACCGGTTCGACATCATCGGTTTCGACCCTCGTGGCACCGGCGAATCCGAACCGGCACTGAGCTGTGGAACCGACGCCGAACAGTCGGCGATTATCGAAGCCTCGAAGAGCGACGCTGGCTATCCCGAGTACCCATCGCCCGAATACCTGGTACTCGGCGAAGCGCTCATCGATCTCTGTTTCGCAGAGTCCGGCCCGGCATTTAGTCGGGTGCATGCCGAATACGTGGCCCGCGACATGGACGAGATCCGCGCGGCACTCGGTGCTGACGAGATCAGCTTCCACGGACTGTCATGGGGCGCCCACATCGGTGTTTGGTACGCCACGCTCTTCCCCGATCACACCCGGGCAATGGTGATCGACGCCGCGCTCGACCCCACGCAGGTGGGCCACACCCGCATCGAGATGGCTACCGCTTATGAGGGATTGTTCCGGCAAGCGCTGGAGGCATGCGACAGCACGTGTCCGATCTACAACGATGGCGACCCGGTGGCCTACTACCTCAATGCTATTGAGAAGTTCGATCTTGTCGTCGAGGCCATGGGCGAGGGCGGAAATCTCGGAAATGCGCTTCTTGAACCTGTCTATAGTGCCGGTAGCTACCCGGCGCTCTGGAAAGCGATCTTTGAACTCGGCGACAACGACAACCCGTTGCCGTTCGTCGAGCTCGGCTCAACAGCCGGTAGCAACCCGACAGCGGCAGAACTGGCGATCGTTGAACGACACGACTGGACGAGGACGTCGGCGAACTGTGTCGACGAGTTTGTCTTGCACCCTCAGGTAACCCGCGACTACCTGCTGACCGAGGAAGTTGTGATCGAGCAGCCGCTCCTCAATGCCGCTTTCGCTGGCCTCGCACCTGCAGATGAAAGCACTGGTCCAGATCTCAACTTCTGTGCCTTCTTGCAACCAACAGCTCCAGCCTCATTCACCGGCACCTTCGACGGCGGCAACGTACCGATCGTGGTCGTGGCCAATGCGTTCGAAGGGCCGGTTCCCTACGGCCAGTCCAAGACCATGGCCTCCAAGGTCCTGGCCGACGGTTACCTCGTCGACGTTCTCGGTAGTCGTGGACACGTGGTGTATCCGTTGAACCAGTGTGTTGTCGACATTGTTGATGCCCACTTGCTCACATTGGCGTTGCCCAACGATGCCGTGACGACATGCGAAGCGGAATCACTCACCGACGATCTCGGCGACAATGGCGCTGTCGTCACAGGCGATGCGTTCGACAAGCTGGCCGAGCAGCGCTTCGGCCAATGTGTCGGCCGGGTCATGGCAGCGATCGGCGACATCGATGAGGCCCAAGCCCGAGCAACCCTGGTTTGTGAGGCGCTCATCAACGCAGCGGTTAACGCGGAAGGCCCGAGCGGCCTCGAGAACGTGACGCTGCTCGACCGACTCCTCGACCAAGCCATCGAGGACGCTCAGAACCTCCCCCTTACAGAGCTCGGATCCGATACCGACGACGAGTAGCCCGGCCGCAGTCAACAGCAAGAAACAATGGTGCGGTTGAGAATCTGAAACCCAGGTTCTCGACCGCATTGCCTTGCCTCCAGTCGAAACCGCCCTCCCCTAGCTGGTCAAACGGTTCCGCGGAACCGCTTGTCGACAGCAAAATCGGACCCGACGGTTCGAGCGATACCAGCGGCGGGAGGCGGTTTCGATATCTTTCGGCTACGAAATTCTTCGATTTCCAATCGCAGATAACCTTCGGCCAATCATGGATATCTACGATCACTACCGATCTCCTCGCAATAAGGGCGAGCTCCCACCGCCGGCGCACCGGGCCGAGGGCTTCAACCCACTATGCGGCGACGAGATCATTCTGACCCTCGAGATTGAAGATGGCACCCTCAACGATCTCAAGTTTGACGGGCACGGCTGCTCGATCAGCCTGTCATCGGTTTCGATGATGACAGTCGCCGTCAAAGGCAAGTCGACCAAAGAAGCTCGCAATTACATCTCGGCGTTCAAGAACATGATGACCATTCATCAGCACGACCTTGGCGATCACGAGCATGGCGAGCTTGAGGAGACCAACCCCGAACCCGACCTCGGCGGTCTCGAAGGATTCAAAGCTGTCGTGAAGTTTCCGGTACGCATCCAATGCGCCAACCTTGGATGGAACACCCTGGCCCAAGCGCTCGACGAATTCGGATCCCCCGAGGCATAGGAGTAGCCGAGGTACTGACTACCTCTGGCGAATCGCCGGCGAGGACTATGACTACAGTCCGACTATTTCGCGTAGGAACGCTGTGTCGAGATGCTCTTCGACGGCATCGGCTAGTGCTTCGAAGGTTTGCTCCAAAACCGGCTCCGGACGAACACCAAACAGTCTCTCGAGCACGTCGGGCGATTCGAGGAGGCCGTGGATGGTGGTGGCCATCACCGCGTCGTTGGCGAACACTTGACCCCCGGAGGAAACCATCGATCCGGTATCGCCCAGAGCCGACGATCGACCATGACGAATCTCGTACCCCTCAACCTCGCAGCCGCTGAGCGCCGACCATCGACCGGGCAGGTTGGGTAGTCGAAGCTGCGTCATCGAGGTGAGCTTCTCTTCGGCGAAGTCGGTTACAAAGGGAAGAAGGCCAAGACCGTCGACGTTGCCGGCAGCTTGGCCGTCGGTTCGTCCTTCGACCCCGGTTGGGTCGTTGATCGACTCGCCGATCATCTGACACCCGCCGCAGATTCCGAGCACCGGGTTGCCAGCGGCCACTCGTCGGGCGATTCCTTCGGCTTGGCCGGTGGATCGCAACCATTGCAGATCGGACACCACATGTTTGCTGCCCGGAAGAATCACCAGATCGGCGGCTTCGATCTCCTGGGCCGTGGTGGTAAATCGCACCGCCGCCACATGAGCGAGAAGGTGAAACTCATCGACGTTGGAGCCAAACGGCAGCCGAGGTATCGCCACCACTGGCGCTCCGACCGGTGGTGTTGCTCGAACGGTGGCGCCCTCTTCGTCCGGCAGTTCGTGCTGCATCATCGGCAGCACTCCAACGTTGGCCATGCCCGTCAAACGGGTGACGTGCTCGGGCGCCGGGGCTAGCAGCGATTGGTCGCCCCGGAACTTGTTAAGGACGAAACCCGCGAGACGTTCCTGTGTGCTGCTCGGCGCCAAGGCATGCGTACCAGCAAGGTGAGCGAACGCTCCCCCACGATCGATGTCGCTCACCAACAAGGCAGCGCCATCAACATGCCGGAGCATGCGGTTGTTCACCAGGTCGACCAGGTTGATCTCGGCCGGGCTGCCTGCACCTTCGAGGATCACCAGATCGTGAGCTGCGGACACCTCGGCGAACCCGGCGGTCATCGCGGGCCAAAGAATCGACGACCGATGCTCCCACGGCATCTCGGTGACCTCGGGAGCAGCACGACCGTTGAGCACTACCTGGCTGCGAGTGTCGCCCTCGGGTTTGATGAGAACCGGGTTCATCGCAATGGTCGGGTCCACTTGCGCTGCCCGGGCTTGAAGCCACTGCGCCACACCGATTTCGCCGCCCTCAACCACTCGGGCATTGTTGGACATGTTCTGCGCTTTGAACGGCGCCACGTCCACACCCTGTCGGGCAAACCAACGACCAAGCGCCGTGACCAGCAGGCTCTTGCCTGCATCAGAGGTACAGCCCAAAACCATGAGCGGTCGAAGCTTGTTTCGGTTGGACGCGCTGGTCATTTAGTCGAGCTCGTGTTTGGTGGTGTCATAGACGGTGCGGATCGCAAAGTTTGATCGAATCCGAGCCACCGCTGGTAGCCGAGCCAAATATTGCTTATGGATACGCTCGTAGTCGACAGTGTCGGCCACCGAGAGATGAAGGATGTAGTCGTACTCCCCCGCCATGAGGTGACACGACATCACCTCGGGGCACTCGGCCACTGCCTCTTCGAATGCATCGAGCTTTTCTTCGGCTTGCGAGTCGAGGCTGATCTCGACAAACACATCGACCGAACGGCCGATCTTGCTGGGGTCCACCAGCATCACGAAACCAGCGATGACCCCGGTGTCTTCGAGTCGACGAACCCGACGCAGGCACGCCGACGGCGACAGGCCCACCCGGTCTGCCACATCGATGTTGGGCAGCCGAGCGTCGGTCTGCAGGAGGTTCAGAATCTGTCGATCGATTGCGTCCAAATTCTCCATACGCAACAAAGTATGCGCCTTTGTATCGATTGACGCAATACCAGAGCGTCTAACCGGGTAGTTGGCCCCCTATTTGCAATCGGTGACTGCAGTCACTTCACTACCGTTGTCTCCAGAAGGCGCTCGCCTGGGCGCCCCACAGAGCTGTGGAGAACAACGCAATGATCATTGGCGTACCTACCGAGATCAAAGATGCCGAACGTCGGGTCGGCCTCACCCCCAACAGCGTGCGAGAAGCAGCCCTTCGCGGCCACGACGTTCTCATCCAAAAGGGTGCCGGACTCGGGTCGGGCTTCACCGATGCCGAATACGAAAACGCCGGCGCCAAACTCATCGCTACCGCCGACGACCTCTTCGCCAGCTCGGAGATGATCGTCAAAGTGAAGGAACCCCAAGCTATCGAGCGGGCTCGCCTCACCCCCGACCACACCCTCTTCACCTACCTCCACCTCGCCCCCGACCGCCCCCAGACCGACGACCTCGTCGCAAGCGGCTGCATGGCCGTTGCCTACGAAACCGTCACCGACCGCAACGGACGCCTCCCCCTTCTGGCCCCGATGTCGCAGGTCGCTGGCCGTATGTCGATCCAGGCTGGCGCCAACTTCCTCGAGGCCCCACACGGTGGTTCGGGAGTTCTTCTCGGCGGCGTTCCCGGCGTAGCCCCCGGCCGCATCGTGGTTATCGGCGGTGGCGTTGTTGGAAGCAACGCCATCGAGATGGCTATCGGCATCGGCGCCGACGTCACCGTTCTCGACCGCGACCCCAACGTGCTCGAGTCGCTCAACGCCCGCTTCGGTCCAGTACTTCGCACCATCTACTCAACCGCAGCAGCGCTCGACGAATACGTCGTCGCCGCCGACCTTGTTGTTGGTGCCGTCCTTATCCCTGGCGCAGCAGCCCCCAAGCTGGTTACCCGAGACATGATCAGCCGCATGCGCCCCGGCTCGGTCGTCGTCGATGTCGCCATCGACCAGGGCGGAAGCTTCGAGACCTCGAAGGCAACCACCCACAGCGACCCGGTCTACGTCGTCGATGATGTTGTCCACTACTGCGTGGCCAACATGCCAGGCGGCGTGCCCCGCACCTCGACGCTGGCCCTCAACAACGCAACGCTTCCCTTTACCCTTGCGCTCGCTGCAGATCCGAAGAAGGCCCTTCTCGCCGATCCGCACCTTCTCAACGGCCTCAACGTTTTCGACGGTAAGATCACCGACGCTGCGGTTGCCGAGGCACTCGACATGGAGTTCCACGACCCGGTCGAACTGCTGAGCTAACACCCGTCCGTCCGATACAGGATCCCCCCAATAAAGAACCCAACAAATCGAATCTGTCCGACCCTGACCGCCAAGAGGGTCGGGCAGGCTCATTTTTAGGGAGCTTCCCTCGCGACTCCCGCAGTCCTTAGGGGCAGCCGACATCCGCCGATAGAAACGGGATGTCCCTATCCGCTCTCGCGTCCCCGCTCTCGATTCCGCGCCTGCTCCTGCTGTCGTGCGTCGTACTGCTGTCGGCATGTACCTACTCGACGGGCGACAGTAATCTCGGAGCTCCCCAGGCCTCGATTCCCTTTGGCGACGACGAACCGCTCGATACAGCTACCAGCGTTCCCGCCACCAGCACTCCCGACACCGCAGCCGCAGATACTGTCCCGGCGGCACCGACGACAACCACGGTCGACCGCCAAAGCTGCGTGGGATGGAACTTCTCCATCAACTATCCCGACAGTTGGTACGCCGGAGGACCCGAAGGCCGAGAAGACCATTGCCTCTGGCTAAGCCGCCGCTCACTTCAAGCGATCTCCAGCGATGACTTCGTCCCCGAAATCTCCTTCACGTTCACCCGCCACTACGGCGACGCACTCAAGTCGGTCAGCGCCTTTGAAGACAACGACACTGTGCTCATCAACTCGACCGCGACGAACATCAACAGCTTTCCGGCCACGATGTTCGATGTCGAAGCCTCCGGCCGCTCGGGTGTTGCCGACGGATCTCGGAGTCGGATCGTCGTGATCGATCTCGATGGGAAAGCTCTCATCGCCACCGCGACCGAGGCCACCACCGCCGACCCGGGCATCTTCGACGACACAACCGCAGTACTGGGCGAAGTCCTCGACAGCCTGTACCCGATTGGTTAACGACTACGCCGTCCAGCCACCGTCGATCACGAACTCCTGCCCAGTGCAGTAGCTCGACTCGTCCGACGCCAGGTACAACACCAGACCCCCAACCTCTTCTGCCTCAGCGAGCCGACCGTTCGGGATCGCAGACTCCACCGGTCCACCGTGTTCACCGAATTCTTCAAACATCGGCGTATCGATAATGCCCGGATGCACCGAGTTCACTCGAACACCCGACGCCGCAAGATCGCGAGCGGCGCTCTTGGTCATGCCTCGCACCGCCCACTTGGTAGCGCTGTAGCTGAAGGCCATCGCCGTGCCGCTGAGACCGGCGATCGACGAAATGTTCACGATGCTTCCCGAACCCTGCGCCCGCATCAGCGGCGCAACTTCCCGGAGACCAAAGAACACACCCGACTGGTTGATGGCCAACATCCGGTCCCAGTCGTCGTCGGTGGTTTCCTCAAGCGTCGCAATCTGGAAGATGCCGGCGTTGTTCACCAACACATCGATGCGACCGTGGGTTTCAATGACCGATGCGACGACGTCGCGCCACTCCTGTGATGACGAAACATCGTGGTGGAGATAGCTCACGGCATCGCCGAGTTGCTCCGCCATAGCCTTTCCCTCGTCGTCGAGAACATCGGTGATAACTACCGTCGCTCCGGCGTCGATGAAGAGTCGAGCTTCGGCGGCGCCTTGTCCGCGGGCGCCTCCCGTAATGACGGCGATCTTGCCGGCGAGGCGGCCTGTGGTTTCGGTCATGATTGGGAAAATCCTTCTGCCGCTGCGGCAATGTCGTCGTCGGAAACTTCGCGTACTTGCGTGGAAACCATCCACCGATGGCCCCACGGGTCCAACAGCGTCCCGCTGCGAGCGCCATGAAACTGTTCGGTCACCTCGGCCTGCACGGTGGCCCCATTCGCAACGGCGAGGGCCATGGTTGCATCGGCGTCGGGAACGTCGACGACCGTCGCGGAGGAATGCCCTCCCAATGTCTGGGGTGACAGAACTCCCATATCGGGATACTCATCGGACAGGTAGAGCGATGCGTCGCCAATCATGAGCGCAGCGTGGCCGACCTTGCCAGAACCATCGACAAATCGGGGGCCGTCTTCGACGGCGCCGAACACCTTGACGTAGAAATCGATCGCGCTGGCCGAGTCGTTGCACGTGAGATACGGGATAAGGCTCATTCCGTCAGCATTGCCTGAAGCGGTGGGCAACTCAAGACGCGTCCATCTCGACGTCCATCTCAACGTAGAGATGGCTAGTCGAGCGGAAGCATGTTCCGCTCGCTCTGGCGACGTTCGAGCACGTTGACGACGTAACTCTCAACCGCGTCAAACAAGCTGATCTCTTCGCCCGCCTCCTCCGAGAGGTACCAGTTGTGCTCGAGCAGCTCGTGGTAGATCTCGGCGTCCTCAAGTCGACTTCGCAGGTCCTCGGGTACGAGGTCGAGTGCCGGACGCCAACGTTCGGTAAGCCACCGGTATCCCATCACCGCTTCGGGCAGTGTTTCGCCTTCGGTTTGGGCAAGCCATGCTCCGTAGCTGCGGAGCGCGTTAAGCAGGCGACGAGCCTGGTTTTCGTGGGCGACGATACCGGTGAGTCGCTCGAATGACCGCTTGTGATATCCCTCTTCCACCACAGTTGGCCGGAACCGGACCATCCCGCTGTCTTGGCGGAGTTCGTACTCCTCGGTATCGAAACCGAGCCGGTTGAGCCGTTCGAGCCGTTCCTGGATTCGACCCAAGTCACTCACCGGAACCTCTTCGGCGGCCGTGAGATCCTCAAAGAGCGCTTCGTACCTCGCCATCAAGGCGTCGATGACATCGATCGGATCGATGTTGAGTGCGAGGCTTCCCTCGGCCTGAAGGTCATACAGTCCGCCGGCAAGGTTCTCGCTTGCAATCAGCAGGTCGTGGGTCCGCTGGCCATCGGAGAGCGTCGGCTGAAACTCTGACGTCTCCGTATCGACCACATACGCTCGAAGCGCTCCAGCGTCGCGCCGAAACAACACGTTGTTGAGCGAACAGTCGCCCCAGAAGAACCCTCCGATATGGAGGCGCACAAGCAAAACGGCCAGCGCATCGATCATCTGGTTGCGTTGGGCTTCGTTGCTGAGATCGGTGAAGACCGTGCGGTAGGCAAGCGAGTAGCGAAGGTGCCGGGTGATGAGGATCGATTCGAGCGGTTCGCCGTCCGGGGCAAACCGGTCGGTGGCGATACCGATAAGGGTCACAGCGGGAAGTCCCTCATCGCGAAGGCGGTCGAGGTTCTCGAACTCGAGCTCGGCATAACGAGTCGGCAGTTCTTTCAGGGCGTAGTACTCGCCGTCGTGGCGAAGGAAACGCACGACGTGTCGATGGGTACCACTCGGCAGACGAACAAAGTCCTCGTCGGGCCACGACTCGAGAGGCTGATCCCAGGGCAGCTCGAGAAGTACAGGACGGCTGGGTGAACGACGGAGTTTGAGGGCAACCACCTCTCCAACGATACCGGCCAAGCAGAAGCCCCTTGCCAAACTCAATATTTGAGCGTACGCTCAAACATGTTGAGCGAGTGTTTAACACTTTCATCCCGACTGAGAGAACACCGAGAAGATATGACTGCTGCACCAGAAACCACCAAACCCCGTTTCCTCTACGACGACTGCTGCCCCATGTGCAAGGGATACACCGCAGCGTTCGCAGGCTTGGGGTGGGCGGGCCGAGAAGCCTTCAGAACCATCGACCAAGAAACCTTCAAAGCGCTCGACTTCGAAAGGGCCCGGCACCAGATCCCACTCGTCGACGGCGCCACCGGCGAAGTTCGCTACGGAATCGATGGCATCCTCGCAGTCGTCGGAGCCGAGGTACCTGCGCTCAAGCCGATCCTGGCAACCCGCCCGATTCGAGGAGGACTCGAGCGTCTCTACTGGTTCATCACGTACAACCGCCGACACATCGTCACCGCCCAACCCCCAGCCGAAGGCATCGATTGCGCCCCTGACTACAACCCACGCATGGTCAAGGCGTACCTGGCCTTCACCGGTGTACTCGGAATCGGCCTTGGGCTCGCTGGCCCCGCTCCTCTCGCACTTGTCGGCATCGCCGCAGCCGGAACGATGCTCATCGCAAACCGACGGGCTGCGTGGAAAATGCCGACACTGCCCGCCGTCGGACATGTCGCTTCAACGGTCGTTGCGGCGGCCGGAGCCGGAATGGGCGTCACCAACATCACCGGAAACCCTCGATGGGGCACCGCGGCACTCCTCGCCGTCGGCGCACGCAAACTTTGGCTCCGACGCTGGATGGTAAAAGGCACTGATCCCGAATGGAAACGACGGTGGATTACTAAGCGTCAAGAAGAGCGAACAGCCCTTTAAAGGTCGTTCTCCAATATGCCGATCATCGAAACATGCGTCTCCCCTCAGCACGCCCCCGCCAGCACACTCGTCGTTTCCTCTCGTCGCTCGTTGCAACCCTCGCGGTCCTCACGACCTTCACGGGCTTTGCCCTGGTAACCCCAACACCAGCTGCCGCAACCGTTACCGAAGATGTCACCACCGGACTGCCGTTCGTCAACGACGGCAAGGTTTACGACATAGAACAGGTCGGCGACTGGGTCATCGTCGGTGGCACATTCACCGAGGTCACTCTGGCCAATGGCACGGTCCTGCCGCAGAAATATCTCTACGGCTACAACGCCATCACCGGAGCGTTCGCCGATCACTTCACCCCCGAACTCGACGACGCCGTTCTCGCACTTGCCCCAAAGGGCGACGGAAAGAACATCTTTGTCGCCGGATCATTCGGTGAAGCCGACGGCCGCCGCCGCAAGAAAATGGCGATGTACAACGTCAACACCGGCGCCATCTCCACCAAGTTCATTGCCAACGTCAACTCCCAGGTCGCAACCATCGCCGTCAGCGACAAACACGTGTACCTCGGAGGCACCTTCGAGGCCACCCAACAGCAGGTCCGCCACGGGCTCGCTCGGGTCGACATCGAGACCGGCAAAATCGACACCACCTTCGACTTTGGCAGCACCGAAGCGGCAGGTCGACCCGTCAGCTGGCCACCCGACATCAATGGTGTTCCCCAGCCACCAATCCGCCAAGGTGGCGTGGTGACGGTCGACGTTTCGCCCGACAACACCAAGCTCGTCGTCGTTCACCGCGCCCTCAAGCTCGGCGGCGAGAACCGTCCAGGTGTCGGCATCATCGACATCACCAACGGCGGCGGCACCCTCACCGACTTCGTCGCCGCCACACCAGACCTCACCGAACCGATCTACAGCACCGAACGATGCAACAACCAAGGCATCCGGCTCACCGACATGGAGATTTCTCCAGACGGCACCTACTTCGTCATTACCCACACGGGCGCTGACGGCCTTCTGGTCTGTGATCAGATCCACCGCTACGAGATCACCACTGGTATGACCGCCCCCACGTGGCGCACCCGTGCCTTCGACTCGGTCTTCTCCGTGGCAATCGACGACGACGCCATCTACGTTGGCGGCCACTTCCGCTATCTCCCCTCCCCTTCGGCGCCGAGCGCCTACCCAGGCCGCATCATCGACCCGTTGAACCCGTGGAACATCTACGAGGCCGACCCGG
Organism: uncultured Acidimicrobiales bacterium; assembly: GCA_937934655.1. Taxonomy (GTDB): domain Bacteria; phylum Actinomycetota; class Acidimicrobiia; order Acidimicrobiales; family SHLQ01; genus CALLQB01. The sequence continues at coordinate 13,650 of CALGZB010000007.1, forward strand.
TCACCGACCTCACCTTCCGAGACGAACTCGTCACCCCCGGCTATGTGTACAAAGCCGAACAACTCGGCGCGCTCTCGCCTTACACCGGCAAAGGCATGCCCACCTGGGACCCGACAAGCAACGCCTTTAAGGGTGTTCTCGACCTCACCGTTGTCGACGATGGCCTTCTTGTCGGCCAAGACAACAACCGCGTACAAAACGTGCTCACCGGCTACGCCGCCGAGTTCCGCAACGGAAACTTCGACAACGTGGCCCGCGACAAAGCGACCCGCAGCTCAGCCGAACGAAACGGCGAGTTGGCGGCCCGCACCGTTGACGGTAGCCACGACGCAGCGACCTCCAAGTTCGCCTCAGCCACCGGCACCGACCACTTCGTCGAGGTCGACCTCGGCAAGGTCACCACCATCAACCGAGCCAACATCTTCGGCCCAAACGCGGACTTCGCGACCAACTTTGCCGACATCAGCGTCTTCGTCAGCGAAACCCCGTTCACCTCCGACACCATTGCGGGTGCTCGAGCACAAGCGGGCGTGACCGAGTACAGCTTCCCCGGCGAACGTTCATCGCAGATCCACCTTCGCGATGTCGTCCGAGCCCGCTATGTCCGAGTCGCCAGTAGCGCACCACAGCTCGATGTTGCTGAAATCGAAGTCTGGGGCCCGAGCGAAGTCGCCCGCTGCGCCGTTCGCAAACTCAACCCCACCACCGTCGAGATCAGCTGGACCAACGCCAACAACACCACCGTCATGGTCCGTCGCGACGGCGTCTTCGCTGGAAGCAGCACCGGCCCCGACGGCACCTACCAGGATTCAGTAGCAGGAAACGGCACCTACACGTACCTGATCCGCACGACGAATGCTGGCGTCCAAACCGAGGTTCCGTGTGGCGAGATCGTTATCGGGGCGCCCGCCATGAACTGCACCGCAACGATCGCCGGCTCGGCCGTCAAACTCGACTGGTCCACCATTGGCGTCGACTCGTACTCCGTGCGACGCAATGGAACCTTCCTCGCCACTTCAACGCTCACCAGCTTCACCGACACCTCACCAGGTGCCGGAGACGTGACCTATGAAGTCCGGGCCACCGTCAACGGCACCAAACTCACCGAAAGCTGCGGCACCGTGAGCTTCGCTCCAACATCGTGCATCGCATCAGCGGTTGGCGCTTCGGTCAAGGTCGATTGGCAGAACGCATCGGGAACCAAGATCGTCCTGCGACGCAACGACAAGTTCGTCGCCAACGTGAACGGCACCACATCCTTCACCGACACCAACCCTGCGGTCGGCGCCAACACCTACGAGCTGCGGATCCGCCAAAGCGGAACCGTCACCGATGTGCCGTGCGGAACCATCGATGGCGCCGCCCCGAGCTGCGTTGCCGTCGCCTCCGCTAGCGGCATTGAACTCAGCTGGACCGATATCGGCGCAAACAGCTACTCGATCCGCCGTGACGGTAGCTTCCTGGCCAGCACCAACGGCACCGCATTCACCGACTTCAACCCACCCGCAGGAACCGTGAGCTACGTCATCCGCACCGGCCAGGGCGACATCCCGTGCGGTTCGGTGACTGTTTCACCACCACTGTGTGTTGCGATTCTCACACCTGACGGCGTGCAGCTCAGCTGGAGCGATATCGGAGCCACGTCGTACTCGATCCGTCGAAACGGCAGCTACCTAGCCAGCACCAACGGCACCGCATTCACCGACTTCAACCCACCCGCAGGAACCGTGAGCTACGTCATTCGCACCGGCCGGGGCGATATCGGCTGCGGGTCGGTCAACATTTAGGACCGAGACCGGCTCCTACTCGGAGTCGGTCGACAGGCCCGCCACTGCTGCGTTCTTCGGCTGGATGGCGATGTTGTCGAAGGCGACCATGCCCACCCCTTGACTTGAGGTGACCACGGGCAACTCGGCGCCCACGTAACGAAGGGTGGCGCGCTTTGGAAGCGGTCGGTTGAACCGCAAGATGATGCGGCCCGGCGTCGCTTTCATTCGCGTGATCTTTCGACGCTTCGCTGAGCTACTGAACTCTTTGGTGTCGTTGAGCAAGACCACATCGTCGGAGTCATGCAGGATGATCTCGACGGTTCGCCGGCTGTTGTTGGTAAAGCGGATCGCTACTGGGCGCGGTCCCTCAACGCCTGCTCCGAAGTCGGTGCCAAACTGGTCGCGTTGGAACAACGTGGCAAGGTGCGAGCCAAGTTCGGCATACCCCTCAGGCGAGAAATGGCAGCCATCGTGGCCCGGCAACGCGCTGGTACTTACTAGGGTCACCTCGGGTCGACCGGCCGCTATCTGACGTTGAGTCTCTCGGACCGCCAGGTCACCGTCAGCAACATCTCGCGACCCGCAGCCGTTTCGGATCTGCATCGTGTAAATGTGCTGAAGTTCGGGCATGTCTTGGCCCCACGCATCAAAGAGTGGGTTCACGAAGTTGACCTGATTCGAAGGTTTCCGCCAATCGGCTTCGCCCTGGTACCAGGCGAACGACATCGGCGAATCGCGTAGGCCAGCAGCATCAAGGCGGCGCAGCAGCCTGCCGTAGTTCGTACCGGTATCAAACGGATCGGCATCATTTCGCTGGAAGAACTCAGCGCCTTCGCCACCCTCGGCTCCGTTGAGAACGACGACTGGGACCCGCGTTGCCGCGAAGAGATCGTTCCCAAACTGCATACCCCACTCGCCAACACTCCCAAGGTCAAAGGACGTGCGAGTGGTGGCAAGATTCCAACCGAGCACTTTGTCCGAGTACGCGCTATTCGAAGATCCGTACGAACGAATCCACCGTGATTCGCGACGATCCTCATCGAGCTCGCCCGAGTGTCGCGCTACCGAGTTGGACTGGCCCTGGATAACGATCAGGTCACCTCCGGCGACATCGGCTGCGGTAAGTAATCGTTTGGGTTCGCCGTCCACCATCGCCTCGATGACGACCGAATGGCTTCGCCTCCGAGCGGGGACCTCGACATCGACGGCGAACCTGCCGTCAGCGTCTACCGGCACCTGCCGGAATCGCCGCAGCACTGCGCCGTCGCGAGTACTTACCCGCACGCTCGTGGCCTCAGGCGCTACGCCGGTGACAACCGTACGGCCGCTTGAGGCCGAAGACTCGCGGGGAATGATGGCGCCGGTTTGAAGCGCTCCGGCATCAGTGATGGTTCCCGCACTTGCCTGGGCAAACACACGAAGGCGCGGATTCCGCACCGAGGTGCTGTTGCGAGCAGCCGTCCAGTCGGGCGCACCGGTAGACCGCGTTCCGATTCCTACATCTTTGACGCCCCGTTGGGCCCAACGATTGAACGCCCAAAGCGTTGCAGAACCCTGCGTGTCGGTCTCGGTGAGATGAACTTGCATCGACCCGTAGAGCCCAGAGCGACGCGTGTCGTCGGTGTCGAAGTCTTCATCGCTGGAACCCGGAACACCGGTCTGGCGATCGACCGAGTATTTGTTGGGCCAGAACTCGATAGCGCCTGCCAATGAGTCGCCAGTGGGGAGGCCTTCGACATTTGAACGAACGTCGACGGCGGTTCGGATCTGCTGCCACGACGCGGTGCGAACCGGTACACCGAGCTCATCGCTATCGGTTGATGGGGCATCGAACGTGGTGAGTACCCACTTCTTGCCGATCTCCATGCAGTAGGCGACCCGACCAACCCCGGTTTCGGCGTATCGGTCGCGTTCGTCGATTGTGTACTTGGGTGGTTTCTTCGGCGTGTACGCCGGTGCCGAAACGATGTCGAGGCGAAGCACCTCGGTGAAACCAGCATCGAGGCTTCCGACGCAACCTGCATCGAGTCGCTGAACCGGTATCGCGGTGGATTGGGCTTCATCGACATCGGGTTCAGGAGCGGCGGCCCCTGGCGGAGCGATCATCCCAAGGGTCAAGAGCGCGACCAGGACGAGCAACATTAAACGAGTCGTGAGCTTTGCGGCGGGTATTTGGGGGGAAGGGTTACTCATACGCCGGGAAGAACACACAACATTTCATAGAGGAGGTTTGCGGCGAGATGGGCGGTGTTGCCGCTGGTGTCGTAAACCGGCGCCACCTCGACAAGGTCGCAGCCGACAACGTCGAGACCCTTACAGCCGCGAATGATTTCCATTCCCTGAATAGACGTGAGGCCGCCGATTTCAGGAGTGCCGGTACCTTGCGCGACCGACGGATCGAGACCATCGATATCAAAGCTGAGATACACCGGACCGCCAGACACCTGCTCGCGAACTTCTTCCATGAGCGGGGTAAGCGACTTGTGCCAGCACTCTTCGGCCTGCACAACACGAAACCCCTGCTCGCGAGACCATTCGAAATCGTCGTCGGCATAACCGGTAGCGCGAACACCGATCTGCACCACACGGTCAGGATCGAGAAGACCTTCCTCGACCGCTCGTCGGAACGGCGTGCCGTGGGCGATCTTCTCGCCAAACATCGTGTCGTTGATATCGGTGTGCGCATCGACATGCACCAACCCGACCGGACCCGTCTTCTTGGTGAGCGACCTCAGGATAGGAAGGACAATGGTGTGATCGCCGCCCATGGTGACGGGGATGACATCGTTGGCGAGCAACTCGTCGTAGTGAGCTTCGATGCGGTCGACCGAATCGAGCAGGTTGAAGGTATTGATGGCCACGTCGCCGGTGTCATCGATACGAAGCGCGTCGAAGGGAGCGTCCTTCGTTGCCATGTTGTACGGACGGGTCATCACCGACTCTGAGCGGATGCCCCGAGGCCCAAAGCGGGCACCCGGTCGCCACGAGGTACCGATATCAAGCGGCACGCCAACAATGGCGACGTCGAGGTCAGCCGGATCGGTGGTGCCAGGGAGGCGCATAAACGTGGCGATCCCGCCGAAGCGAGGCATGGCGTTACCGCCGAGTGGCTGTGGGTTACTCATATGCCACGAGAGTAGATGCATATTGGCCCGCGAGAAATAGCCGGTTTCCTCCACCTAGGCCGATCGGCCTACGGTCGATCTGTGGCCGCAACAGACGACGAAAGCGCTCAGAGCACACCACGCCTCAGTCGCGCCGACTTCGTAACGATGGGAATCACCTTCTTCTCCCTTGGCGTCACCCTGCAGGTCTTGATGATCGAGAACGGCACATCGACGACCCGCGCGTTCGTCGCATCGAGCGTGATCTTCTCGGCAACGTCGCAGTTCGCATACCTTGCGGTTCGCGACGGAGGCGGAAGCGACTGGGCAGGAATCATCGCTGGCTGGGTCGTCGCCACACGTTTTGGGATCTTGGCCGTGAGCCTCAATCCTCGGCTGCCCAAAGGTGTCGTGCGACGGGTTCTCGCCGCACTCAACGCGTTTGACCCGAACGTGGCAATCGCGGTGCAGCAGTCCAACCCCCGCGATGTCGAGCGCGAGTTCTGGCGAACAACGGCCGGCATGATGCTCGGCTGGTTCCTTGGCGTCGGCGTGGGAACCTTCCTCGGCGACATCGTCGGCGATACCAGCCGTATCGGTCTCGACGCCGTGTTTCCCGCCGCACTCTTGGCGATCATTGGAAACCTGCTCCGGCAACGCGACGGACTTATCTCGGGCATTTGCGGCGCACTTATCTGTCTGCTCCTGATTCCCTTCGTGCCAGCCGGTTTCCCGATCATCCTGAGTGTCTTCGGCGTCGCAGTTGCACTGATGCTCTCTCGGCAACCCGCTGTCGAAACCCGGAGCGCCTCATGACGACGTTGGCGATCGTGGCCATCACCATCGGGGTCTGGGGCCAGCGCCTCGCCGGCGCGTTTCTTGTGGGTCCGCAACTCGAGAAACGACCCAACCTCTCACGAGCGGCAAGCCTGCTGCCTGCTGCTGTGGTGATGGCGGTCATCGTACAACTGACCGTGACACGGGCTGGTTCGCTCACTATCGACGCCCGACTCGCCGGCATGGTCGTGGCCATCATTTTGGTGTGGCGCAAGGCCCCATTTCTTGCCGTTGTGCTTGCCGCCGCAGCCACCACCGCATTGATACGTGCATTCGCCTAGCTCGTTCGAAGTCTCCGAAGTAGGTTGCGTCAGACACCAGCTTCTAGGGGGCCCACATGGCAAACGACGATTATCACAAGATCCTGCTCGACGAATCAGAGATTCCGACGCAGTGGTACAACATCGTGCCCGATCTACCCGAACCGCCGCCCCCGGCGCTTCACCCCGGCACCCACGAGCCGGCAGGACCAGACGACTTCGCTCCGCTGTTCCCGATGGAACTCATCATGCAAGAGGTCAGCCAAGAGCGGTACATCGATATCCCGGGTGAAGTCCTCGATGTTCTGAAGCTCTGGCGACCATCGCCGCTCTTCCGGGCGCGCCGCCTCGAGAAGCTTCTCGATACCCCAGCAAAGATCTTCTACAAGTACGAGGGCGTCAGCCCCGCCGGATCGCATAAGCCCAACACGTCGGTGCCACAGGCGTATTACAACGCCAAGGCTGGCGTGAAAAAGCTCACCACCGAAACCGGCGCTGGCCAGTGGGGTTCGGCGCTGGCGTTTGCCTGTGCACAGTTCGATATCGAGTGCGAGGTTTGGCAGGTCGCTGCGTCGTACCGCCAGAAACCGCACCGCAAGACGATGATGGAAATTTGGGGCGCGACCGTGCACCCGAGTCCGTCAGAGGTAACCGATTTCGGACGGGAACTCTTGGCTCAAGATGCTGACCACCCCGGCTCGCTCGGAATCGCCATCTCTGAAGCGGTCAGCCAAGCCGCTCCTTACGAGGACGTGCGCTACGCCTTGGGCAGTGTGCTCAACCACGTACTGATGCACCAGACGATCATCGGCGAAGAAGCCCTTCTCCAGTTAGCCAAGGTGGGCGAAACCCCCGACGTGCTGGTGGGTTGCACGGGTGGAGGATCCAACTTTGGTGGGCTGGCGTTCCCGTTCCTACGCGAGAAGATGGCGGGCAAAATGAACCCCACCATTCGCTGCGTCGAACCAATGGCGTGCCCCACCCTCACCAAGGGCGAATACCGCTACGACTTCGGCGACACTGCCGGAATGACGCCGCTCATGAAGATGCACACCCTTGGGCACAGCTTCATTCCTGAGCCAATCCACGCTGGTGGACTCCGCTACCACGGCATGGCGCCGCTGGTGTCGCACATCTACGAGCTGGGAATGGTCGAGGCGATATCGATCGGTCAAGAAGAGTGCTTTGCTGGCGCACTCCAGTTTGCTCGCGCTGAGGGAATCGTCCCGGCCCCCGAGCCAACCCATGCCATCGCTGCGGCGGTTCGTGAAGCATTGGCCTGCAAGGAGTCGGGCGAAGAGAAGGTCATCCTCACTGCACTCTGCGGTCATGGACACCTCGACCTCGCAAGCTACGAGAAGTACCTGGCTGGCGAGATCAAGGACTTCGACCTGAGCGAAGACGCAATCAGTGCAGCCATGGCAGGCGTTCCAACGATCGCCGGCTAGCTCGTCACCGCCGCATCTCGTTTGGACAGAAGAAGGGCCCGGTCAACCGACCGGGCCCTTCTCGTTTTCTGAGACGTTCTTATCCCGAGGAGCCTGGAGGGGAACCTCCTCGGGAGAGACTCGGCGATCTAGCCGCCGAAGGCCTTAGCCAAGAACCGCCGTGCCAGTGATGGCGGCAGGTCCTTGGCCGAATTCTTGGACAACATGATCGTCGATGCCGTCAGCAACCTCGCTGACGAGGGGCTTCAGGGCAAAGGGAGCCGGGCTGTCATCATCGATTGGTTCGACGCTGATGACGACGACACCGTCACGAAGGTCGGTGGGGAACGCAACGCCATCGGGGGCGTTGGTGATGAAGTCTTCGCCCGGGTAGTTCGGTCCGGTTGCGTCGACGCCACTGAACCCGTTGAAGTCATCGCCTGCGGCTGGGTCGGTGAAGCGACCGGTAGAGACGGGGACTCCGTCGATAACAGCCCAGCCTTCGTAGATCCATCCCTCGTTGAGTTCGGGAAGGTCGAGTCCCTGAACGGCGCCGCCGTCTAGACCGATGAACCAAACACCCGAGAGTTCATCGTCTTCGACCGCCGTGGTGGGGGTACCGAGGATGTAGACGCCGGATGCGTCGGTGAAATCAGTACCGATGGCGGCTGGGTGAGCCGTGGTGAGTTCGGCCTGGCCATCGACGACATCGCCCCCGAGGACTTTGATGGCAGACGGCGCCGGGTCGGCATCATCGGCTGGTTCGATCGAGATAACAACGGCTTCTGCTCGGTCGGTGTGGATTGCTTCGAACGGGCTGGCAATGGACGCTCCGTCGAGGTCGATGAGACCACCGTCGGCATCGACGTTGAAGTTTCCGGTGCTCACCGGCGCACCGTCGACCACAATCCAACCTTCGTAGTGGACACCGTTGGCGAGCGGTTCGAGACCGGCGAAGGTCAGCTCGAGGGTTCCGGCCTGGTCGTCTTCCATGGCGTCATCTTCCATGGCGTCGTCCTCCATGGCGTCGTCCTCCATGGCCTCATCTTCCATGGCCTCGTCTGTCGAAGCGGTTTCATCTTCCATCGCTTCTTCTTCGACGACCTCGGTGGCCGCATCGGCCGCTTCAGAGGTGCCGTTGTCGACCGCAACATCGGATCCGCAGGCAGCAGCCAGGACCCCAAAGGACAGCAGGAGGGATGCCATCTTCTTGTTAATTTTCGGGCTTGGCGATTCTTTGATCGAGCTCAACATATTCGTCACTTTCAATTCGGAGGATGCCCTGGCGTCGTTGCCTGGGCGTTGCAAACCAAACGGAAAGTGGAGCCTCTCCGGTTCCCTAAAAACCGAAAAGAACGCGGGAATCTTTGTCGTCGATCCAGGGTTGGCGCCCGATCAAACGACGGAAAAGGCCGCTGGCTCTAGTTGTTAATCGCCGAGCCGATTTCGCTCGCCTGGTAACTGATGCTCTGACCGAAATACGACACTGAAGCGATACAAACCACGGCAATCAGCGAGACAAGAAGCGCATATTCGAGGAGCGCAGCGCCTCGTTCGGAGCGGGTCTGTAACCGCACAAACAGGGCCGAAAAAGTCTGCAAATACGTACTCAAGGGTGTCGTCTCCTCAACGGTTGCCATCAAGAAGAAACTTCGGCAAGTTTTGCGAAAATCCGTAGTCGGAATTGCGGAACGTTCGCGAAATTGGACCAAAGGACCCACTTCCGCCACCGGCATTTATACCGAACGAAGTTCAACCTTGGTCCAAGCGCCCAAATAGACAGTGTCGCCGGTGCCAAGCGGGGTCGAAACGCCCGCGGTAACCGCGGTATCTGCGTCGCCGAGGTAGGTCCCGTTGGTCGAAGACAAATCGGTGATGGTGTAGGTGCCATCGCTCTGACGCTCCAACATTGCGTGCCGGGTAGATACCGCCGGGTCACCCGTGAGCGCGAGAACATCAATTTCGGGAAATACCCCACGACTCTCACTTCGTCGTCCCAACAACGCCTTCTGAAGCGAAAGGTCGACGGTGGTCGCGTCGGGCAGCGGATCGGGAAAATCGAGCTGCCCTTCTGCCGACATCCGGTCGAAATAGGCCCGGTCGATGCTCACCACAAGCTCCCAGCGGGTCGGAGCGCCGCTGGCGGGGTCCGATGCGGGGGTCGCCGAGTCATCCAAGGCTGCGGCGGGCCCAGCGATTGTCGGATCAGGGTCGCTCAACGCTCCTGGCATACTGCCAGCAAGAAAGTCGTACCCGCAGTTCTCACAGAACACTGCGGTGGGTGCGAACGTCTCGGCACAGTTGGGGCAACCGGCACCGGCGTTCGCTTCAGGAGCACCGGTGGCCGCTTGGGCCTCCGCTCCTGCAGCCCCACCCATGGCGGCGCCGCAGGACGAGCAATAGTCGTCCCATGTTGAATCGTGTCCGTTCGGGCAAGTGGCCATATCGAGATCCTTAGCGGGTGAAGGGAGTGAAAGCGGCTCCGCAAGGAGCACCTGGTTTAGGAATTCTTTTTCACTCGAACTGTTCTGGTTGAGCGCACATCGAGCGCCATGGCGTCGGCATCTTCGACCTGTTTCTTCAAACGCACGGTGCCGGTCTTTGGGTCATCGACCTCAACGACCTTTTCGAGGAGCTTCACGGTGTCGCCGTTGCCAGCCTCGTGCGCCAACTGCACTGCTCGACCGAGTTTCATCGTCGCCGTTGCGCCATCGCCGGAATCACGAGCCGCCAGTCCATCGGCAATCGCGTCGGCCAACTCGGCCTGCCCGGTGTAGTGAGCAACCTCACGGTTGATACGGGTCGACAGCGCTTCGTCGTTGGTCCAGATTGCTCGCACGAGCGCACTTGGTTGTTCGACACCGTCGATGGTGAGCATGACGCGGGCTCCCAAACGCTCGTCGCCAACATTGCCGACCGGGATGCGAATACGCAGGTGGTAATCACGCGATTCATCGCCCGACCACGCACCAAGCGGGTAGTCGTTGGTAAGCGCCTTCACTGGCGCACCCTTGGTGGTGAGATCGTCGATGTTGGGCGCCACCTGTTTGATGAACTCGACCTTGGAACCTTGTGGGGTCCAAAGACGGAGCGCCACGGCGCCTACCTCTTTACCCATCGCTGCTTGTGTGAGGGCGCGAAACTCGGCTTCCATCTCGGATGGGCTCGGAATGATGTCGACCGTTCCAAGCAACGCGTTGGAAACGCGGCGCAGCTCGTCGACGTTCCAGTCGGTCCCAAGACCACGAGCGTCGCACTGGAACAGTCCGCTGCAGGCGGCGATGGCATCGTTGAGTGCGCGATCGCTCTCGCTCTGGTTCTTCCCGTCGGTGAGAAGTATGCAGTGGTTTATAGAGTTGGGAACGTTGTTGAAGATTCCTGCCGCGGCAGAGAGCCATGTCCCGATGGCGGTTCCGCCCTTGGCACGTACCCGTGACACCACCGACTTCGCTGCTTCGCGAGTGTCGGCAGCAGCGCGAGCCACCGCGCCGGCCTCCTGCGGGTAGAGCGCGTAGGCCCCGTCGACTCCGGCAACGATTGAGAACAGCGTGCCGTCACTGATGGTGTCGATGGCTGCCATCGTTGCTTCTCGGGCGGCCCGCATTTTGAGCCCACCCTCCTCGTTCATCGATCCGGAACAGTCGATGATGATGACCTCGACGCGCTCCTGCCCCGATGGCGGAGCAGCGATACCCGCACCGCCGCCCGACGCGGTGACGGTGATGACTGCGTCGACGACGTCGGCGCCTTCGTTGAGATACTCGTTCTGGAAAACTTCGGCTCGGAAATCAGTCACTGGTTACGTCCTCTACTTCTGGAGATTCGGGTACTTCTGGAGATTCGGGCACTTCTAGAGATTCGGGCACTTCTGGAGATTCGGGTTCGGGTTCTTGAGATGCGGGTACTTGCGATTCTGGGCCAGGAATGTCGGCGATGGCCACGGTGGTGTTGTCGTGGCCGCCCGAATCGAGGGCAAAGCGCACAAGGTTCTGCGCCAGTGCGAGCAACGAGTCGCCCTTCTGCGCCTCGAGTTGGGCGGTCATCGCTTCATCGGTATCGGCGTAGTTCCATAACCCATCGCTGCAAAGCAGCAACCGGCCCGAGGTGTCTCTTCCTTCAGAGCTTCCTTCAGGGCTGGCTTCAGGGCTGGCATCAGGATTGTTCGTAGGAAGGTGGTGCACGGCGATTCCTGGCTCGAGCTCGTGGGCGTCATCGCCAAGCCAACGAGTAATGGTGTGAGCGCGACGATCGGCATTCGCCTCTTCGGCCGTCATCAACCCATCGGCTACCTGCTCATACGCCCACGAATGATCGGTGGTGAGCTGGCTCGCGACACCCAAACCGTCGATCCAATAGGCCCGGCTGTCGCCAAGCCAACCAACCGTGATCTGAACGCCGGTGTCGGTGACTCGGGAGATCGATGCCACAAAGGTGCACGAGGGCGACCCCTTGCCGCCGACGACCTGCGGCACCTGAAGGGCCGCATCCTGGCCAGCTCGCACGGCTGCCTGCATTGCAGCAACATCACCGGCGCCGTCGACACCACCATCGATCTCGGCGCTGCTTTTGAGTGACTCGACCAACGCGTCGAGCGCCGCCGTCGTTGCGACGAGCGACGCCTGCTCGGGGTTGTCGGTGGTCGACACGCCGTCGCACACCACCATCGCCGAGTTTGATCCGACCTGGGCGACCGCCCCGAAGTCTTCGTTGCGATGATGCCGCTTGCCGCGGTCGGTCACCATCACTATCCAACCCTGGTCATCTTCAAGATGGTCACGAATGTCGGGTTGTTTGTGGCCACAACTCCCGCAGTAGCCATCGGCGGCGATATCGGTACTCGGCGCCGCGCAACTGACGCACGGGTCACTTGAGGCGTGGGATAGCGCCGTGTCGGCGGCACCGTCGAGGTCGGCGCCGCAGGCTTCGCACCAATCTCCCTCACTCGCCGGTTCGGCGCATGCCGGACAAACCTGCGCCATCAGACGAGGCTCTTCGGGCGTACAAGGTTGGCCTTGTCGACCAGAGCAAACCGTTCGGCATCGGTAGGAGCCATTCGGGCCTGATCGCGGTAGACCGACTCGAGCTTTGACCGAAGATCAACCTCGGTGAGTCCGCCTCCAAACAGCTTCTTCGAGGCATCGGGGGCAAGAGTGCCAGCACCCATTGCCGCAAGCGCCCGCTCCAAGACTTCGGCGGCAAGACGCGACCGCTCGGACGCATCGATCTGTAGTTGATCGATGGTTTGCGCGGCGGCTTCGAGTTCGGCCGACGATGGCGCATCGGTGCTTCGAGCACCAGCCAACGTGCGGGCCGACTCGACTTGTGCGCCGGCAAAAGCGGCCGAGCTCGGCGGCACTTGACGATACGCCGCAACTGCGCCGGCACGGTCGCCTTGGGCCGCACGGCAGCGAGCCAGACCAAACGGTGCGGAGACATACGTCGAGTCAACCGACGCAGCGAGTTCGTACAGCTTTGCTGCCCGGCCAAATTCTCCCGCCCGTTCAGCAGCGATAGCAACTGCCACCTTCGGCGCAACCTCGCCGGGGATTTCGGTCCAGACCTTGCTGAACATCTCGGCGGCGCCCTGCGGGTCGCCGGTCTCGAGCTTGAGGAGTCCTCGGTACCAATTGATGCGCCAATCCCAGGGGTCTGCCGCCTCGATCTGATCAAGGTTGGCGCCGACATGGGTCGTTGCATCGCCGCCGCCTTCGAGCATTGCGGCAATAGACCGCAAGCGGACCTCTCGAGTGTCGGGCAGCGAGCCACCCTTCAGACCATCGCTGATGAGTTCCAGTGCCCGGGTGGACTCGACATCTTCAATGCCGAGAAGGAACGCTGCCGCCGGATCGGCAGGGTCGATCTTGGGATGAGGCAGCACCCGCCAGTCGGCGGTGTCGACAAGCGCATTGTCGTCGGCGTCGATGAGCAACGTTGCCAAGCGGTCGCCCTCAAAAAGTTCACTCGGCACCGGGCGTGGGCTGCGTTGGCTGACCGCGACGATTTCGCGCAGCACACCGGTGAGCTGAAGAGCCGTCTCACCGGCGTCCTGGAACCGGTCGTCGGGGTGGTGGGCGGTGGCTTTGAGAAGGAAGCGGTAGAGCGATTCCCACTGCGCAAACACCGGCACCTCGCCGGGGGTAGGAAGGGTGTGCTCGTAGGTTCCCTTATGGAACACAAAGTCGAGGATCATCACCGCAAGGGTTCGACCCACGGTGAACAGGTCGGAGGATACCGAAGGGCCCATGGTGGCGATCTCGGGAGCTTGAAACCCTCGGGTGCCGAAGATTGCGGCATCATTGTCGTCAATCTGCATCACTCCGCCCACGTCGATGAGCTTCACGCCGTCGCCAACACTCATGACGTTGGCGGGCTTGAGGTCGTTGTAGACCAGTCCTGACTCGTGCAGATAACCAAGCGCCGGGAGGATTCCCAGGATGTAGGCGATTGCGTCGGTGACCGGGAGCGGATCGGGTACGCCACCATTGGCCTTGCGGCGGTCCTTGAGCTTCGAGTTGAGCGACTCGCCACCGACGTACTCCATCACGATGTAGCCAGCGCCTGCGTGAGTAACAAAGTTGTAGATATTGACAATGCTGCCGTGCTCGATACGAGCGAGGAACTGCCGCTCGGCCACCGCTGAAGCAGCGGCATCTTCGTCATCGGAGTTCAGGAGGCCCTTCAGTACAACCCAACGATCGGACACCGCTTTGTCCTTACCGAGATAGATCCAGCCCATTCCACCGTGGGCAAGTGCGCCGAGGATCTCGTACTGGCCGCCCACAAGATCGCCGCTTTTTAGCTTGGGAGCGTTGGTCGTGAAGTCGAAAGGAGTGCGGCAGTTTCCGCAGAATCCCTGCACCCGGCCGGGGCGAGTGTCGGAGGTTCGCCCGACCTCATTGCCGCAACTGGTGCACACGCGTTTTTCTTCCGGGACAACACCCAGAACGCTCTGGATCTTCTCGGCCGACATGAGCGCGGCGGCCGGATCGCCTTCGGGTGTTGGCGGCACGGTGACAAGCCCGAGCCCAAGTCGCTGGCGCGAAATACCGGTTCGACGGGTGCTTGCCGTGCGGCGGGTCGAAGTTGGGCCCGTGCGTTGCGACGAAGTTCCGGGGGCAGTAGGCGCAGCGATCGAAGAGCCCGCGAAGGTTCCCGACGTTGGCGGCGCTGCAGGAGAGCTGGCAGTGCTTCCGGCGATGCCGCAGGTGTTGCAGTACCCGTCGGCCTCAATGGCCCCGGTGCATCCAGCCTGGGAACATGAGGCTCCGGCGACAGGCGGGGCGGCAACGGCTGGGGCAACTGCTTGCGCTTGGGGTGAAGCCGATTGGGCTGACGGCGGCGGGGATGAGGGTGCCGCACTGGCGGGTGCTTTTGCTCCGCAGGTGTCGCAGTACCCATCGCTGGCAAAGGCGCCGGTGCACCCGGCGGTAACGCTGCATGAGCTCATGAGGCTGCTCCTGGTGAGTTGGTGATGCCTGGTAGTCGCATTGCGTTACCAAAGGCCGAGACCAACATGTTGGCCCGGTCGAGATCGGTGGGCGAAGTGAAGAGTTCGTTGTGCGCATCGTCGTGCAGATCGGAGAGCGTTGGATCCTCGGCTCGACCGAGCGCTGCGGCCTTCGCCCAGTAGGCAGCGAGCAGTCCGCGCAGTTCGCTTCGTTGGCGGAGTGGCGCCGCGTTTATGTCGTAGGCGCGGGTGAGTTGTTCGCGAAACGCCACCACTTTGGCCATCCACTCGTCGAGCTTCTGACGTTTCTGTTGCCAGTCGCCATCGGCAGCCCGAAGCTCATCGGCCATCGCTGCGAGTCCTTTGTCGCCATCGATGATGGCCACATCAGGAGTACGGATAAGGCCTTCGACGTTCACGATCTTCGACGTCGATTGGGTATGCGCAGTGGCAGCTTGGTTTCGCAATATCCGTAGCTCGGCGAGATGCGCCTCGGATTCGGCGATATCGCCATCGAGCTGGTCATAGCCTCGGGCAATCGCAGCCATCTGATGCGCAGCATCGGCGACCAGAACATCGAGGTCGGAGGCGTAGTTGGCACTGAGCGACATTGGATCCTCGGCAAGTGCCGATTTCACGTCACGGAGTCTTGTGTGCAGCGCATTGACCGTCGGCTCGGAAAGGCCAAGGCGGTTTGCGTCTTTCTGAAGCCGCTGGAGAGTGGTTTCGGCGCTCGAGGTCCGGGGCACCACCTCGGTCCACACCTGGTCGACCATGGCAACCGCATCGCGGATTGGTTCATAAACCGAGCGCATATTGCTGAGGAGCTGATCGATTGTGCCGCGAACATCGTTGCTGCCGCTATCGAGGAGATCGCGCTGGGTCACGCCTCGATCGTCGACGTGCAACAGGATTGACGAACCAGTAAGGAGGTCGGTGAGCCGTCGCCGGCGCTCGGTGTTCATCCGACCGTCGTCACGAATATCGCGGACATCGTTGAGCGTCACCCGAAGTTGGGCGAGCCAACGCCAGAGCTCCGGCGCCTGTTCCATCGCTGGCCCAACGGTTGCGAGGGTGGTTCCACGGAGTCCGCCGGCACTGAGAATCTTGTAGGTGGGATGCTCATCAAGTTCGAGCAAATTCGCCGCGATACGCGCTTCGGCCGCACCGTAGCGAGTGAGAAGTTCGTCGATCTGTTCGGCTTGCAGCAACCGGAAGGTCCTCGGTAATTCGTGGTTCCGAACATCGTACAACCAGCTCGGCGGCTGGACTGCCTAGTTCCTTCCGGTTCCGAGCGTGCTTAGTTCGGGGCGATCTTCGTGCGCTTGGGCATTGGGTAACGAAACCAACCTTTGCAGGAGAGCTGCTCGCTCTTTTTCAGGCCTTTGCCACAACCGTTCGATGCGCTCCAAACGCCTTTCGATTTCACGTTTGGGGCCTCGGTTTCAAAGACCCGGCCGTTGACGGCGATGAAGTCGACGGTGACATCACGATCGACGCCCTTGTGATCGCCGTCATTGACAAAAATGACCGTGACGTTGTTGGCGCGCATCGACTTGCGGGGGATGTAGCGGAAGTCGCGCATCTCGGTGGTGAGCTGAAATCCGGCAACGACCTTGCGGTTTACTTTGATCTTGATGATTTCGGTTCCGGTGGTGCCTTGCGCACGGATGACCATGGGCGCATCGGGCAGGGGCACTGTTGTGGGAGGGACTGTTGTGGGAGGCGGCCGCGTCGTTGTCGTAGTGGTCGGGGGCCGGGTCGTCGTCGTGGTGGTCGTCGTCGTTGTGGATGTCGTTGTTGATGGTTCGACGGGCACGATGCTTCGACACTGCGGAACGGTCTCGAACCGGAATCCCTGTGCGGTGAAGTGTTCAAGCACCCGGCGGGTGGCCTCGACGGTTGCCGGGCCGGCGGGGTCATGCAACAAGATGATGTCGCCCGACTGAGCGTTTCGCACTCGATCGAGGAACTCGTCACCCGACTTGAGCCCGTAGTCATTGCCGCCCCGGTTCCAAAGCACCTTGGTCATTCCGAGGCTCTCCGCGATGCCGTCGACCCGAGCGTTCGAGCTGCCTGACGGCGGTCGCATACACGTCGGCTTGGCGCCGATGACTCCCTCGATGGTGTTGCTCGCATCATTGAACTCACGCCAGACCTCATCGTCGGAGAGGTCTGGGAGATTCGGATGGCTCATCGTGTGGTTGCCAACCTGATGCCCCCGGTCGACCATGGACCGCATCAAATCGGCTGCCGAATTGAGTTTGGAACCCAGCGGGAAGAATGTCGCCTTCGCACCATGGTCGTCGAGTGCATCAAGAATCGACCAGGTGAAGTCGTTCGAAGGGCCATCGTCGAAGGTGAGATACAGCACCCGGTCGTCCTGGCCAGAAGCCGAATTGGCCAACGAAAGCCCAGCGACCGTTACCGCAGAAATGAGCAGCATCGCGAGCAGTCGAGTCACAACTGGTGACCGACCTTTGGGAGAACCGTTGCAAGTACGGTCATTCGTCGCCATTGGTCGGACAGAATAGACCGAAACTCCGTGAGCGACATTCATCCACGACGAGAGATATAGAACGACGCTCGAAGCCGTGATCTATCGTGAAGACATGTGCCGAAATATCACAACGCTGCGGGGGCTTGAACCCACCGCCACTGAAGAAGAAATCGTCGCCGCCGCCCGTCAATATTGCCGCAAAGTCAGCGGCGTGCAGAAGGTCTCGGCCAACACCGAAGACGCCTTCGAGCGAGCGGTAGCAATCATCGCCGCCGCAACCATCGATCTTCTCGGCGAGCTCCCACCCAGAAAACAACCCCCCAAAACCGAACCCCCACTCAGAAGACTCGCCAAAACCAGAGCCTAAAGCCGTACTGGTCGAAATAGTGGCTGCTGGAGCAGCCACTATTTCGACCAGAACAGATTTTTGGGCTGTTTTGGTTTTGGTGCTGGTCTTCGGCTTTTGGGTTATTGGACGGGGGTTCCGGCTAGTGCGGCTATTGCTGGTGGGACTTCGATGCCGGCTTTGAGGTCGGCGGCGGAGACCGGTTCGGCCCAGGTGGCGATAATCGGCACCACACCTGCCCAGTGCGGACCATCCATGTCGATCTCGTCGTCGATGGCGTCATCCGCTCGGATCTTGCCCGAGATCTCGTCGAGCGGAACCTTGATCACCAAGGTTTTCTTGAAGTCGACCTCGCTCGACGGACGACCGGTATCCCAGTTGGCAACAACATGGTCGGTCATCAGCCGCAAGGCCTCTACCTTCTCCTCGCCCTCCACTTTGGTTGCAGCGCCCCGGATAACCACCGACCGGTAGTTCATCGAGTTATGGAACGGCGTCCGGGCGATAACGAGGCCGTCAACGATCGTGACTGTCACACAAATGTCCTCACCGGCTCCGCCCCGAAGCAAGGCGTTCGCAGCAGCGCCATGCAAAAGGATGTCGGTGTCCGTGCGGCTATATGCCATCGGCAAAACGATTGGGCCATCAGGCGTGCTGACCCCGACGTGAGCAACCATGCCAGCATCGAGCACGGCGAGCAGTTCGGCTCGGCCGTATTCCTGGCGATTCGTGCCTCGCCGCATTGTGACTCGAGGGCTTGCGGGCTGACCGTGATCGGTGGGTTCTGACATGGCGACAGTATGGCAGCGGCCAACGACGACCGACCGTGAATTTCGGGGCTATTGGGCTACTCGAAGCCGGGCGGCGGGCCGATCGGTTCGATGACCTCGGTGAGCATGCGTGCCACCGCCAGAGTGGTTGCATCATGCAGGTAGGGACCGACGATCTGAATGCCTACCGGCAACCCGTCGCTTGCCACGCCAACAGGAACCACCGTTGCCGGCAGATAACAGCACCCTGCGGGCGCCATCCACGTTGTGAGATCCATATACGGAACTTCTTTCCCAGCGACTTCGGCCATCCGAACCGCCTGAGGAAAGCTCTGGTCGTGCGGAAACGCAGTGCGGGCCATCACGGGGAGAAGCAGCACATCCCAGTCGGTAAAGAAGTCTTCAAAGGACTTCCGCATCTGCAGTCGACGTTCGTGAAGACTCAACCAGTCCCGGTGACGCATCGCCGTCGCCCGACGGTCACGACCATGGGGAGTGTCGGACTCATCCGACGCAAACCGCTCGATTCGAGCCCGGTCGAACCCGCCCGATAGCGCAGCCATCAAAAGCTGGCTGAACGTCGACGCCACCTTCTCGAGCGTAAAACCAGGGCGCGCCGTGTCATCGACCCTGGCACCTGCACCGGCCAGCGCGTTGGCGGCACCTTCGAGGAGAACTCGTACGTCCGGATCAACCGGGCATCGTTCGTCGTCGAACCATGTCGCCACCCGAAGACTCTTCACATCGGTTGTTCGAGCCGGCGGAAGGTTGAGCGACCAGCCTGGGGTGTCCCACCTGTCAGGCCCAACCATCAAATCCAGCTGAAGTTCGAGGTCGTCAACGCTGCGAGCCATCGGGCCGTACACGGCCAGATCGGACATCGTGAACATCCCAGGCTGACTCGGAATATGCCCATGGCCGGGAGCGATTTGGTAACTCGGCTTGTGTCCCATCACGCCGCACATATGCGACGGCAAACGAATCGACCCACCGATATCGCTGCCCAACTCGATCGGGGTAAAACCGGCGGCCAACGCCGCACCCGCTCCGCCCGACGATCCGCCCGGAGTTCGGCTGACATCCCATGGATTGTTGGTGGTCCCGAACACCTCATTGAAACTTTGGAGGTCGCCAGCCCAGATCGGCAGATTGGTTTTTCCAAACGGGATCGCTCCGGCATCGCGCATAGCGGTGACTGCCCAGGCATCTTCGGTGGGGACATAGTCGGACAGTTCGGGAGCCCCCGACGTCGTGCGCATTCCGGCGGTGCTGTAACTGTCTTTCACCGTCATCGGCACGCCGTGGAGCGGCCCGAGCGCCGGGCCTCCCGACTTCGCAGCAACAACCGCTTCATCGGCTTGTGTCGCACGCACGTGTGCTTGCTCGGCATCGATCGTGACGACCGAGTTGATGTCACCATCAAGGCGCTCGACGCGAGCGAGTAGATGATCGAGCACCTCAGTGCTCGACACCTCCGATGTTGCGATCAGCTCGGCCAGCTTCGTAGCCGAGGCGAAACTCAGATCATCAGGTGAAGGCGTCATGGTTCGACCCTACGCTTCCGGGCGGTTCCGGGAGTAGCCCATCTTGTGGGTGGCCCTACGATCGACGAAGTGACCACCACAGCGTTCTTCCTCATCTTGGGCGCTGCGCTGCTCCACGCGGCGTGGAACCTGGTCGTGAAGGGCAGCGAGGACCGACTGGCCTCGATGTGGGCTGTGGCCACCGCTGGCGGGTTGGTCAACCTTCCGGTTCTGGCGGTGATCGGATTTCCCGAGCGCGAGGTATGGGGCTGGTTGGCGCTCTCGGCGGTGCTGCATGTGGCCTACGGCTACACCTTGGCAGGCACGTACGACCGGGTCGATCTGTCGAGTGCGTATCCAATCGCACGGGGCACCGCTCCACTCATCGTCACGGTGATTGGTGTGCTGTTTCTCGACGACACGATCTCGCTTGTCGGGGTGATTGGCATTGTTCTCGTCGCTGGCAGTCTGGCGCTCATTGGACTCCGTCATGTCCCGAAGAACGTCGGTTGGCCGATTCTTACCGGGCTCGTTATTGCGGCTTACACCGTGAGCGACGGCGCCGGCGTTCGGGCCGGCGACGAATCGGTTCGATACATCGGCGCACTCTTCGTGATGCACTCCCTGTTGTTCACGCTCATCCTCGGGGCCACCAGAAAATCGCTCGCAAGCCTTGGCGAGGCACTTCGGCGATCCCCGGTGCGGCTCCTTCTCGGCGGCGCTGCGTCGGCTGGCGCCTACCTCCTCGTTATGATCGCCGCACGATCGACCCCACTTGGGCTTGTGGCGGGCTTGCGCGAAACGTCTGCCGGCTTCGGGGTGTTGGCCGGATACTTCATCCTTCATGAAAAGGTCACCCGTCATCACGCGTTGGCGGTGCTGGTGGCGATAGCCGGGTCGACACTGATTGCACTCAGCTAATTCGGCGGGCTCGACAAACCCTTACAGATCATCTCTAGTTCTTGCCCCATCGAGCACGCAAGCGCTTCTTGGAGTCGTCGGCCTCTGAAGGCGGAATCATCGACTCGTCGAACCCAGTTGGCGGAGGCGGAAGATGCTCGTAGGAAGGGCTGGCCGGAGGCAACGCGCCCGAGTAATGCTCGCGACTCGTGGCGGTAATGACATCTCGTTCGTCGGATACTTCGCTGAAGCCAGTTTCGTGAAGCGGCGCATTGCGGAAGAACGAATCGGCATGCTTCGAGAGGTTACGGATCATCGTGAAGTTGGCACCGCCGCCGATAACCGCACCGACACCGAACGGCAGGAGTCGACCCACCGTGGCGATACCCCGGCGCGTCCCGTACTTGGTGAGCACATGGGTACCAAGCGAACCATTGACCCGTTCGATCACCTCGAGCGGCATCCGCATGCCCTCGACGCCTGCCGGATTCATGTTCATCTTGTTCACCAGTGAGGTGAATTCGACGGCCGCTTCATCGCCAAAGGCCAAGATTGAAAGCACCCAAGCACGTCGCTGATCCGGGGTTGCATTGGTATGACCGTGAACAGCGGCGATGGTCATGATGAGGTCGGTTGAACGAAGCGCCAGCCAGGCCACATCGGCGCTGAGCCAGCTCGCTGCAGCCGCAGTGCCGAGGCCCGGAGTGGCCGCCGCTGCGCCAGTAGCGGCACCCGCTCCAGTGAGCTCTTTTTGAAACGACTTGTAGATCTCGGCGAGCCGCTGCTCCCGAGTTCCTTGGGTCTCTGCCGCCCGGTCGAGGGCACGTTGCCAACGTTTGCTAACCGCCTTGTCGACCCCCTCAACCATTGCCCTACCCAATGCATCGAGCACGGGCTGGGGAATCATGTCGGGGCTCAGCCCCTTCTTGGCGGCCTTCTTCGCAGCTTTGTTGACGAGCCGTTTTCGAATAGCCATGGCTTACAAACTAACGGCGCCGGCCCAGATTCTTGTGGCGCGCCGCGATGGCAGGCTTGTGGCCCGCCACCTGGGGCTAGCCCGAAAGCGCTCCGAGAAGTCCGCCTGATCCGCCGCCGCCCGTAGGTGTGGGGCGACCCTCCGACGGTTGGACAAGGATGAAACCCTGGCCTTGGAAATCCATCTGGAAAGTTTCGCCGGATCCGCCACGAGCCATCGACTTGAGGCCGCCGGTGCTGTCGGTCTTGAGGTTCATCTGCACGCCGGCACTCCACATGACCACGGCTTGTGGGTCGCCGAAGGTGGTGCCGCCAGAGACGTCGAGCATGACGGGAGGCCCATCGGTGGTGATCGCCACGTAGCCGGTGCCGGTAAGGGTGACGTTGAAGAGACCGCCAGCCATCGCTCCGGCCATTCCGCCGCCGAGGCTCTTGATGTCCCACTCGATAGAACTGGAGAATGCGAGGACGTTGGAGCCGTTGACCGAGATCTGGTCGTTCTCGAGGTACATGACCTGAATGTCGTGCGCTTCGTTGGCGAGGAATACTTCGCCGGTGCCGCCGACGTGCATCATGTTTACGCCCTCGCCGGTGGCGACCTTTTTGAGCAGTTTGCCCATTCCGCCCGAACCCTTGTTCTCAAAGGTCGCAGCGCCTTGGTAGGCCACCATCGAACCGGTAGCGGCTTCGACCGGGCCATAGGCCAGGGTTACCCGCAAGAGCTTCTTGTTCTGCAACTGGAACTGCTGTTCGCCAACCGGAATCTCTCCGTATTGGGCAAGCTCGCTGTGAATAGGCATCGTGTGGTCTCGCTTCTGTCCGCCACCCGCGTGGCGACCGTAGTAGTCGTCCGCCCGGCCATCCCGCGACGGCCAAGATGCCTTTACCTTAATCGGCAGGTGGCGGTGGCGGAGGTGGAGGCGGCGGGTTTTCCGATTGCGCCGGAGTTCGGCGGTTGCTGGTGCGGTCACGATAGATCGCTTGGCGCGCTGCGCGGCTGACCTCGTCGGCCTTGATGAGCTTTCGAAGCGTCTCATCGAAGAGCGCCATTGCCTCGGCGGCATCGGGGCCGCGGTTCTCGCTGAGCGCTCGCAACTGTTCGCTGATTCCGCTGACTGCTCCGGCTACCCGAACCATCGGGTCATCGTCGGAGCCACCCATGAGCTTCATGCGACGGAATGAGTTCTTGATCTCTTCCCACCGCTCGGCGTCTTCGCCATCGAGTACACCGCGCAGTTCACGAAGCTTGAGCAAGTTGGATTCGGCGCCGGTGGTGAGGGTTTGGGCTTCGCCCACGTAGTGATCGTCGAGCAGCGCTTCGAGCTCGTCGTCGTTCATGACCGGCAGAACCTTTTCGGCGAGCCGGTTCATGTTTCGATACGAACCCTGCAATTGGAACCTTGGCTCGGTGCGGAATTCATCTTCCTGCGACGCCGAGCTGATGTACGTCTGGTTCACGGCAAGCAACACTTGCTGCACACGGATCAGCCGTCGGAATGTAGCGACAAGCTCGTCGATCTCAACCTTCGAATAGGGATGTGCGAGGTCATCGGGCGATACCGCTTCGCCCTTCGCCATCGCGATGAGCTTGAGCGTGTCGCCGGGGTCGCGGGTAGTGAGCGATGCGAGTACCGGGTTCGAGGTGAGCGAGTTTTCGAGATAGCTCAGCGCAAACTGCTGATCGTTGCCGGTGAGAACGTCGCCAAGGTTGTAGGTGTCGGCACGGTTGGCGAGCATGTCGGGTATCTGGAAACGCTCGCCCGACTCGGTGTACGGGTTACCGGCCATAACCACGGCGAAACGCTTGCCTCGGAGGTCGTAGGTTTGGGTTCGCCCGTTCCATACGCCTTCCATGCGACGCTGCGCATCGGACATCGAGATGAACTTCTGCAAGAGCTCGGGGTTCGTGTGCTGAATATCATCGAGGTAGAGCAGCACGTTGCTGCCCATTTCGAGAGCGAAGTTGATCTTGTCGACCTCTTGGGCAGCGGTGGCATTGGGCGCTTCGGTGGGGTCGAGCGAGTCGACACCATGACCAAGCGCCGGACCGTTGATCTTGACGAACACCATGCCCAAACGGTTGGCCACGTATTCCATCAGCGTGGTCTTGCCGTAGCCCGGAGGCGAGATGAGCAGAAGTAGACCCATCTGGTCGGTGCGGCCGCCTTCGATGGTGCCGAGCTGTTTGGCCAGGTTGTCGCCGATGAAGGGGAGGTACACCTGATCGATGAGCTGGTTTCGCACGAAGGCGCTCATGACCTTCGGCGTGAACTCGTCGAGGCGCAACCGGTGGCGAGTAGCCGTCAGTAGTTCGTGTCGTTGAGATTGGTAGGCACGAAACCCGGGGACCACCGTGCGACGGAAGACGTCGCCTTCAGCCAGGAGTTGGTCGTAGCGGAAGCCCAGCGTCTGGTTGGTGATTCGGTTGTGCTGGCTGAGCAGTCCGGTGACTTCGCAGCGCAGGTCGACGGCTCCGGCCTGATGCGGCAGGTCGGCGGCCACCATGAGGGCCACGGCCTCGGGCACGTACGCAAGGGCCTCGGGCTGTTGTGCCGTGGCGAAGGCGGTGAACCAGGCCGAAAGGAGGCGGGTTCGGTCGCTGAGTCCTTCGAGTTCGGCGAGTGAGCTCCCGACGGTGTCGTGATGAAGAAGAAGTGCGTCGCGAAGGTTGGAGGCGGCGCTGCTTACGACGAAGGCAAGCGGCTCTTCGGCGAGCTCTTCAAAAAGATAGGTAGCAACCGCAACCAGGTCGTCGCCGACCCCAAGCGATTCCGCTAGTGCGGGGTTGGCTGCGGTGAACAGCGCGATGTGGTCGGTAAGGGTTGCGATGAAGTCGGCGATGGCAGGAGAGTTGGCGAAGGTAGAGCGAAGACGCCCCAGGCTGACGCCACTCGCCAGAAGTTCGGCTTGTTTCGCCTCGTCGAGTCCGTGGGCCCAAAAGACTTGGGCGAGCGCCCGGGTGTGCGGTTCGAAACGTAGAAGGGCAACCTCGTCCCAACGGTTGATGAGCACGCCGAGGATGAGCGCCGCATCGTGATCGTGCACGCCGCGGTCGTACCCCTCATCGACCCGACCTTCGGCAGCCGAACGAACGAGCGCTTCAAGGCTCGCTGGACTACCGGCTGCCTCACGGAGTGCCGTCATCGTGAGGTCGGTGCCCCCGTGCGCAGCGTCGTTAAGAAGCGACGTTGCGAGAAACTCGATGCGGCTGAAATCGTTGCGCTCGGAGACCAAGCTTTGATCCCAGAAGGGGCGCAGATCGTCAAGATTGCTCTCGCCGAGAGCTGACTCTCCAAGGGCTTGGACCGAGACGATCTCTTTGAAGTCGGTTCCGGTGATGACGACGTGAAGTTCGCCGTCGATAACAGCAGTGGTGAGTTCGAGTCGCTGCGAGTCGACGCTGAAGCGGTGGCGACCGAGCCGGATGACCTGGCCGCCGTCTTCGAAGATGTCGGTCCGGTCTCGGAGCGAGCGAGCGGATTCTTCTTTGGCCGTTTCGAGTGTTCGGAGTACCTCGTCGGCCCGAACCTGCTCGTCGAGTCCGCGAAGGTCTTCGGCGATCGACCGGACCTTGGCGACCAGCGGGTCGCTGACAAAGAAGGCATTGATTTCGTCGGGCGATTCGAAGCCCTCGATGCGGCGGTTGAGGCTGGTAAGGATTCGATCGGATGCGTCGACCAAACGGCGAGCCGCACGTTGACGGTCGTCGATGAGGCTCTGCTTACGCGAGGAAAACGCCTCGTAAATGTCTTCTCGTTTTGTAGCGATCTGATCGAGGTAGTCGTCGGACTCGCCGAATCGACTCTCGAGGTTTTCGAGCTGCACGAGAAGCGTGCCGAGGGCAGCGTCGGCGCGCTCAGGCGTTGAAGCCCGAGACAGCTCCGCGGTGACCGACTGAGAGAACAGTCCGAACTCGACACCGAATGCAGCGCTGCTTTCTGAATCGTTGAGGGTACGGCGTTGATTCTCGGCGACTGCGCGGGTGCGGTTGAGCGAGCCCATGACGTCGGAGACACGTTCGAAGATGCTGGTTCGTACCGTGGCGTCGTCGATGTCGAGGCCACCGACGACTTCGGTGAGAAGGTCGAGGCCCTCGCCGATGTCGTCCAGTGATTCGAGATGCGGCTGGAGATCAGTGACTTTTTCGGTCGACTCGATGGTACTGGTGAGCGACGCAACGTCGGTATGGAAACCTTCGAAGGCGGCGTCGTCGGCCAGGAACTCGACCGCTTGACTCGACTGAGTATCGAAAGCCTCCTGCAGTGCCCCGTCGAGTTCATCGAGGGCTGCGTCATCGACGTAGCGAACGTCGCGAAGGGTTAGAACATGGCCCTGCTTACGCCGGAGCTGCTGGAGCGCATCGACGAATTCTCGGGTGCTGCTCGGACGCTTGGCGCGGAGTCCGTCGACGAGCGTGCGGATCTCGGTTCGAGATTCGGTCACCACATCGAGGGCCGTCGCCTTGAGTGATTCGGCCTTCTCGAACTCGTCGATGATCAGTTCAGAGGTGGCACGGATTTCGCCGAGAGGCGCTGCGAGGTCGCCGGCTGCGTCGTCGGCTAGCCAGGCATACGCGTCGAGAACGCGAACGGTCGAGGTAGAGAGGGCTTCGAAGACCGCGGCCGATGGTTCGACGTCGGCGACGAGTCGTTTGATGTTGAGCGACTCGCTGACGCCTCGGACCGCTTCGGCGTTACCGATGCGTTCGAGGAACCCGTCGCCCAAAGGTTGACGGGCATGAAAATCGTCGCTGACAAACGGCGTAGCCCAGATCTGCATGGGGTGCACTCGGGTTGGCTCGCCGTCCTCGCGAAACACCACGAGGGTGCCGTTCTCGAAGATGCTGTAACCGTGACAGTTGATCGGTGGAGCAACCTCGCGACGAATCAGGTTGTAGCTCAGCAGGATCGTGCGACCCTCGGAGCGTTGGTGAAACGCGTAGAGCACGTCTTCGCCGTTGGGCGACCGGCGTTCCGCCTTGAACTCCATCGAGGATGTGTCGAGGTCAAAGACTTTGGTGTCGCCCTCGCGGAGGTAGTAGCCACCGGGAAAGATGAGCCCGTGGTCTTCGGGGAGGATCTGGCACGACTGGCCAATGGCGTCGGCTCGAAGCGCCGACCGGTTGAACAGGTTCACCACGTAGAAGCGATCGTGGTCTTCGAGGTAAGGCCGGACCCGCAGCAACACCAAGTCGCCGACGATCGCGTAGTCCATCGACGTATCGGCGACCGACTGGTCGGCATTGTCGACCGACTCGGCCAGCACCACCGAACCGGTTTCGGTGTTGTCTTCAAGGCGAATCTCGAGGGCGCCACCCTCTGGGTACACAAAGACCCGGTCGTCGAGGTTCACGTGAGGCTCAACGCCGCCAACATGATGCGAGCGGGTTACCGGAATCCACTCGAACCCAAACTGGGGTGGATAGATGTGGTCGCGTTCGCCGCGGTTGTCGAGGTATCGGGCGCCTCCATCAGGCGTGACTTCCCAACGGAAGACGCGAATGTCGCTTACCGAGTTTCCGATTTGAAACGCAGCCAGCATGCGCCCCTCAGTGCGACGTAGCTGGAGGAGCTTGTTGTCCTTGTAATAGCGGGTAAGTTCGCTGAAGTCGCTGAGAAACGATGGGTCGTGAAGCCACGCTGTCGCCGACCCGTCGGCAGCCTCGGACAGGGGCGACAGCGAGAATGACTCTTCGGATTGATCGAGCCGATGCAGCGTAAAGACGTCATCGATGGTGGTCTCGGATTTAAGTCCGAGAAACACGTTGTAGCCAAACAGCATCTGATCGCCGACCGACACGATGTCGCGAGCGACGCAGTTGTTTTCGGTACGAATCCGTTCGCTGCCAACCAACTCGAAGCGGCTAGTCCCGAACGTTTCGAGTCGTTGGTCATTGAGTCGCGAGGCGCGACTTCCAAGCTCGTCGGCGTGTTCGAGAAGGCGCGAGCGAAGAAGCTCGTACGTCCCTGCGCCCGCGGTATCGGCAACCGCGGAAGCTGTTTCGGCGGTTGGGTCAGCGCCGGAAGGAGTCCCGGAAGCTCCACCGGAAGTATTGGGTGTTTCTGGTTCGGTCGTAGTCACAGGTGCGACTCGTCAGACGTGATTCGCGGCCGGTGACCTACAGGTCTCCGATCGGCAGGTCGCCGATGCCTTCTTTGGAAACCGCGTCGATGATGTTGCCGAGCTTGCTCTTCATCTCACCATCGGAGTTCTTCATTGCATTCGCGAGGAATGCCGAGATCGTGAGGTCGCGTACTCCGGCGCCGCCGAGGCCCGCCGTAAGTTCGGTTAGGTCGGCCACAACGTCGCCGTCTCCGTCGAGGTACTTGCCGAACAACTTGCTGGTGGTGCCAGAGTTCTCGACGAACGCATCGACCGACTTTCCGCCGGCAACGGCGCCGACGAGGCGATCGATGAAGATATCCGAGCCACCGACGATGTCGATGTCGGCGCTTTCGAGACCGGCTTTGAGGGCATCGGCTTGAGCGTTGGCGATATCGATCTGCGCATCGACCTTGGCCAGGTCGACCTCTTTCTGGGCGTCGAGGCGACGGGTGAACTCTTCGAACTCTTGACCCACGCCTTCGAGTTCGCGCATTGCGGCTGCCTTGTCGGTGAGACCGGCAGCTTCGCCACGGAGGATGGCTTCGGAAGCTTGGGCTTCGGCGAGGCCCATGTCGCGGACGACAGCAGCGTCGGCGGCGCCTTCCTTTTGAGTGGCTCCGGCGTCGGCTTCGCGCACGCGAACCTCGGCAAGGCCGACCTTTTCAATGGCGATGGCATCGGCTTCGCGCACGGTGACCTCGGCAAGGCCCTTTGCGGCTGCTTCGGCTTGGGTACCTTCGGCCAGGCGAACCATGGCTTTGGCGTCGAGATCGCTGGCTTCGAGGTCGGCCCGCGAGATGGTGACTCGTTCGGTGGCCTTGTGCTGAGCGGCCTTCTCGGCGGCTTCGGCGGCCTTGATGTCTTTGACGAAGGCGCCTTCGGCTTCTGCCTCGGCTTCGATGACCGTGGCGTCACGGTTTCGGTTGGCGTCTTCGACAACCCGGAGGGTCAGGATGGCTTCTTCTTCTTCGGCCACGGTCTTTTCGACGGCAGTCCGTTTGGCAACGATTTCGGCGATCTCGGTCTTTTCGAGCTCGAGCCCCTTGGTTGCACCAACGGTTTCGAGTTCGCGAGCGATGATTTCAAGGTCACGTGCTTTGGTGATGCGCTCTTCTTCAACAGCAACGACCCGCAGGCGGTTGCGTTCGGCGACTTCGACCTCACGCATGAGGTTCTCCTGCTGCACACCGACATCCTGTTCGGTAGCGAGACGTGCGGTCTCGGATCGAAGAAGTTCCTCGGCGGCAACCTTTGCGGTCTCGGCCTGTTCACGAGCACGGACGGTCTGAATCTCGCGGGACTGGCGAGCCTCGGCATCGGCCTGCTGACGCTGGAGTTCGAGCACGGCTTCGCGTGTCTCAACGTCTTTCTGGGTGATCTGCTTCTCTTCTTCCCGGGTGGCGACGTTGGTGGCCACATGTTCGAGAGCGGTGAGTTCGGTGATCTTCCGGATGCCCTGGGCATCGAGGATGTTGGTGTCGTCGAGGCTCGAGAGTGGTGTCTGTTCGAGGTAGTCGATAGCAGCATCTTCGAGCACGTAACCGTTGAGGTCGGTACCAATGACCTCGATGATCTCGTCACGGAATCGACGACGCTCGGTGTAAAGGTCGATGAAGTCGAGGCGCTTACCCACGGTCTTGAGCGCTTCGGAGAACTTGGCCGTGAAGAGCTCTTCGAGCGTCTCTTGCTGGCTGGCCCGGTCGACACCAATGGCCTGGGCCACCTTGATGACGTCTTCTTCCGCGTTGTTTACCCGCACAAAGAAGTTGACCTTGATGTCGGCACGGATGTTGTCGCGACAGATCAGGCCTTCGGTAGCGCGCCGGTCGATCTCGATGGTCTTGACCGAGGTATCCATGATCTCGGCTTTGTGGATGACCGGCAACACAAGCTTTCCGGTAAACGAAACGACGACGTCGTTCATGGTGCTCACAACGAGCGCCTTACCCTGTGGAACCTTTCGGAACAGGCTGCTGAACAGCGCT
>CALGZB010000008.1 GCA_937934655.1 uncultured Acidimicrobiales bacterium
TGCAAACTCTGCGGTCCACATAGCGAGGTCGTGTTGGCGAGGAAGGAATTCGCTGTAGCTCACGTTGCCGACGACTACTGCGGGGCACGTTGCTGTGCCGTTGCGAACCGGTCCCTCGGCGACCTTCTCGCCGGTAGAGAGCTGGTACACCGCAAGGGTGTAGTCGGCACCCGAAATGATGTGACGAGCGGCGTCCTCATAGATCCGACAGGTTTTGTCGATGTCGTTTGCGATGCCGGTAACACAGGCGATGTACGCCGGATCTGCAGTGTCGGAGATTGTCGAAAGGTCGGTGCTCTCCGCCCGAGCGTTGATGTACTCAGGCGTATAGGCGCCCGATTTCAGAGGTTTCCACTCGGTGGTTCCGAACTTATAGAACGACGCAAAGGTGTTGATGTTGGCCGGGTCGGGCTCGGGAGCATCGGCTACCGGGCCCGGGGCAACACAGAATTGCGTGCCGACCTCGGCGCCAGTGGGCGGCGTGGTGGCAACAGGAGCGGCGGCAAACTCGTCAGGAACGACGTCGGTTTCAGCCTTGCCGCCAAACATGGTGACGGCAGCGACTCCGAGAACGAGAAGTACGCCAAGACCGGCGAGGATCGGAGCGACCTTGGATCCCTTGAGCTTTCCCATAAGGTCACCCGACTTGTTCGAGCCTTCCATGAGATCGGCAAAGGGACTGAGCGGTTGCTCGGCCTGGTCGGATTGAGGGGTCTCCTCGAATGCCGGTGCCTGTGAAGCGGCAGGAGCGCCTCCGCCATTGAGGTGGCCGCAACTAATGCAGCCCTGACCTGCAATGACGCCTGCTGAACAATTCGCACACTTTTCCATGTACCCGTTTTCGATTGTTCGGAGCGTTCGGTTTAGAACTTTTTTGGAACCGGGAACTTCGAGTCACCTTGACAGGCGCTGTGAGACACCAAAGGATGACCGGATGACCACGATCTACGAACAAGACCATGAGCTCTTCCGCGAAAGCTGCAAAAGCTGGATTGTCTCAGAGTTGAGCCCTCGCATGGCCGAGTTCGAAGCAGCCGGAATCATGGATCGCGGCATGTACCTCGAGGCGGGAAAGCACGGCTTTGTCGGCATGGCTATTCCCGAGGAATTCGGCGGCGGCGGCAGTACCGACTTTCGATTCAACGCAGTGCTCGATGAGGAACTTGCCTACGCAGGTACCGGTGGCGCCGGTCTGGGCTTGGGTCTTCACAACGACATCACCACCCCGTACTTCGTGGAGTACTGCACGCCCGAGCAGTCGGCCCGGTGGCTGCCGGGAATCGCATCCGGCGAACTCATCACCGCTATTGCGATGACCGAACCGGGTACTGGCTCTGACCTTGCCGGTATTCAGACCACCGCAGTTCGCGATGGTGAGGAGTACATCCTCAACGGCGCCAAGACGTTTATCACCAACGGCATCAACTCGGACCTCGTCATTGTTGCGTGCCGCACCGATCCCGATGCTGGTCATGCCGGAATGTCGCTGCTTGTGGTCGAACGTGGCATGGATGGTTTCGAGCGAGGCCGCAACCTCGACAAGATCGGGCAACATTCCGCTGACACCGCCGAACTGTTCTTCAGCGACGTGCGCGTTCCAATCGAGAACGTTCTCGGTGAGGAAGGCCGGGCCTTCGACTACCTGTCGTTCAACCTCGCCCAGGAACGCCACTCCATTGGCATCAGTGGTTTGGCAGGCGCCGAGGCTGCTCTGGGTTGGACGGTCGACTACGTCAAAGAGCGCACGGCGTTTGGTCAGCCTCTCGCCAAGTTCCAAAACACGAAGTTTGAGCTTGCCGATGTGGCCACCGAGATTGCGGTGACCAAGCCGTTCATCGAGCAATGCACCATGAAGCTCAATTCTGGAGAGCTCACGCCGGGCGAGGCTGCGATGTCGAAGCTTTGGGGAAGCGAACTTCTGAAGCGGACTACCGATCGCTGCCTCCAACTCTTTGGCGGCTATGGCTTCACCACCGAGTATCCCATCGGACCCGCCTATGTCGACGCTCGAGTTACCACCATCTATGGCGGAACCTCAGAGATCATGAAGACCATCATCTCCAAAGACGTTCTTGCCTAACCGTCCGCCCATTCCACTGGGCGATTCGTGACAGAGATCTCGGCGAGGGTCGTTCCCACGGCGGTGATGGCGACGATCTCCACGGTGTTTCCAGGGTTTCTCATTGGAGCGTTGTCGGTACAGGTCGGCGACGAACTACAGGTGAGCGATGCGCGCTACGGGTGGTTGCTCGGCGGATTCTTTCTGGCGGCTGCCGCTGGATCTCGTGTCACCGGAGCACTGGTCCAGCGGATCGGCCCACGGCGGCAGATGTCGGCTGCATTGGCGGCAACCGCTGTCGTGCAGCTGCTTATCGCCACTACGATTGATTCGTTCAACGGTCTCGTTATCTTGCTCGGCTGCGCGGGGTTCGCGAACGCCGCGAATCAAACGGCGGTGAACCTGGCCTTAACCCGAGCCAAGCTCCCCCGTTTGGGTCTGGCTATTGCCATCAAACAGTCGGGTATGCCGACCGCATCGATGCTGGCCGGATTCTCGGTCCCGGCAATTGCTCTCACCGTTGGGTGGCGCTGGGCGTATGTGGGCGGAGCGCTGGTCGCCTGTGGGTCGTTGCTGATGGTGCGCCGCGAGATCAAGCCGTTCGAGGTAACCGACCGGCGGGGGAGCGTTGTCGTTTCATCTCGCCGATCGCTGCTCATCGCCGCCGTTTCGGGGTTCTTCTTGGCGTTCTGTGCAGGTGCACTCAACGCTTGGACGGTGGAATCCGGGGTCGACGCAGGGTTAGGAGAGGGCACCGCTGGACTTATGCTGAGCTTGGGTGCAGCCTCGGGCATCGCCCTTCGGCTCATCGCTGGCACCAGAGTCGACACGATGAACATCCGCCCGTTCCGGGTCGCTGGTCTCACCGTCCTGGTAGGTGCCGTTGGCATGGCGATGTTGAGCAACCGATCCGGTGGAATTCACGTTGGAGCGACGGTGGTGGCATTTGCTGGCGGCTGGATCTGGCCAGTGTTTTCGAACTTTGGGATCATGCGCACCAACAAGGAAGCGGCAGGTGCCGCAAGCGGGGTGACGCAAACCGGTGTGTTCGTTGGAGTCTTTGTGGCGCCGGTACTTACCGGTTGGCTCATCGACACGTGGGGTTTCTCAACCATGTGGCTCGTCGTCGCGGCCAGTGCCGTTCTCGGGGCGATTGCCGCTCTCGTCGTTGCGGACGAGTTCTAGTCGTCGATCGACGTGAAGTCCGGCGGGCGTTTCTCGGCGAATGCGGTCATCGCTTCGATGTTTGCCGGAGCGCCAAGCAGCTTGACGAACGCGGCGTCCTCGCGAGCCCGAGCGGCCGCAATCTCTTCGTTGAGCGGTTCGGTAATCACCCGTTTGCATTCAACGAGTGAGCTAATGGGCTTTGACGCCAGGATCTCGGCGTGGCGAATGGTTGTTTCCATGAGATCGTCGGGTTCGCAGAGCTGGAAAACGAGTCCCATATCTTTGCATTCCTCTGCGCTGAGCCACTCCGAACTCATAAGCGCCCAGGCGGCATTTTGGCGGCCGAGGAGTTGTGGAAACAGGAAACTGCTGCCGAGTTCTGGTGCAACACCGAGACTGGTGAACGGGCATTTTAGTCTTGCGGTGGTCGACATGAACACCAGATCGGCATAGCCCAACACCGTCACCCCAAAGCCAAGGCCGATCCCGTTCACTGCGCAGATCAGGGGCTTCGGGAAGCGAGCGAGCTCGGTGGCAAGGCCCGTAAAGCTGTGGGTTCCTCGTTCGAGTTTGCCCTGAGCGGTCATGGCCATTTCGATGACGTCTTGGCCGGCAGAGAAGCTGTCTTCGCTTCCGGTGAGAACGACGACGGCCACATTTGTGTTGTCGGCAGCATCGAGGAGCGCCTCGGTGGTGGCATCCCACATCGCCTCATTCATGGCGTTCTTTGCCTGTGGGCGGTTAAGTCGAATGGTCCGGACCCGATTGGCGTCCTCGACCTCGATGAGCTGAGTGTCGGTCATTGCGACATTCTTCATCATTTCTTCGCAACGTCGTTAGTACGCATTCGTTAGATCGCAGTGCCCCCGGTGGGATTCGAACCCACGACCAATGGATTAAAAGTCCACTGCGCTAACCAGACTGCGCCACAGGGGCAGAGTGATGGTATCGCTCCTTCCGCCGCTCTCCACAGGCGGAGAGGCGGATTCAACCAACTCCTGTACGTCGGCCTGCTCGAGACTTTTGGGGGAGGGGAGGGTTACGCCCGGCGATCGAAGATGGCGAGAAGGGTCGGGCTTACCGCGGCGATGACGAATGCGTCGGCGGGTCGGACAACCTCGCCAGCAATCACTCCCGACTTGAGGCGCTTTGCCATCTCAAGATGCACCGCTGAGAAGTCTTCGTGGGTCGTGATCGTCATTGGTTTGAGTACCGATCGCTCGACGGTGAGGTCGATGGAATCCGGGCCGACATCGCCGGTGATGAACACGCGTCGAAGCCGGAACTCGATCGACAAGCTCGTGGTACCCAACGGCATTTCGCCAGCGAGCTCCTGGCTGCCGAAAAGCCGGCCCGTAGCGGTGAGCTCGACCGGTCCGCCGTCGATTGTTCCCGTGATGACGGAACGACGAGCGAGCCATGCTTCGGATTGCATCGTGACCTGGTGCTCGCCAACGGTGCCGGCGATGGTCGTTTCGGCAAAGGGTTTCTTCGCAACCTTGATATCGACACTGAGCACCTGCCTAGTTTGCCCGTTTTCTTTCGTAGTTATGCGCCGCCAAGGAGATCAGCCGTCCGGGCGATGGCTGTAGTGCGCGTGGTAAACGTGTGGGTCGCCCACTGCTGCTTGTACTCCATATCCATTCCGAGGTCGTAGGTCTCGACCCCGGAGGCTTCAGCACGCGCGATCTCGGCCGATTGCAACAGCGACCCGATGGAGAGATGCCGGTAGTGGTCGGCGTAGCTGATTTGGAGCCCTCGGTATTCGTCGCCGCGGGTGTGGCCAATGATGTAGCCAATGTCTTCGCCGTCGAGTTGCGCGAACAGTACCCGGAGCCGTTCGACGGGAAGCCGGTCGATCATGGCCCGGTAGAACTCCTGCAGGGTTGGTTCGATGATTCCCGACCCCTCCAAGCCCTTCCAGCTCTGAGCTTCGACCTGCAGAACTCGGCGAAAGATCGTGTCTTTGATCGTTTCTTTCATGGTGGTTTCGTCGGAGAGGGGGTCGATGACTTCAACGTCTTGCTCAGCGCACCGGCGAGCGACTCGCCGGCGTTCGCGGCGCTGCTTCGATGTTTCGATGGATCGGAACGTTGGGATGTCGATCCGGCACCGGGTCATCCCAGGGCCCGAGTAGATCGGATAGTGCTCGTGGAGCGTTCTGCGGACGGCGTTCTCGATCCGGCCGTCCGGGGCGAGACCGGTAAGGAGAAGAAGGTCCCATGACGGATCGGCGTTGAGGGCGTCGAGTAGGTGGTGGGCAAGGATCTCTGGCTGGCTCCCGATGATCGGCGATGCGAAACCCCACATCGATTCGGGTGGCACGAGCACATTGTTGCCGTCGGGGCCGGTGGCTTGGGAGAGCACGACGAACCCGGCTGGTGATTGGAGAATCCACGGGTCGGCTTCGTTGGCCCAAACGGCAAAGGAAGGCACGAGCCAGTCGGTCGACGAACAAGCGATGTCGATTTCTGGGAAATCGGCCGAACCGAGGTCACCGGTTTGGTCGACGGCGTGGTCGTATTCGGTTGCCGCCGCCTCGAACTCAGCAAGGGTGAGTCGCTGATAGGTCACCGCGGAGATGTTACTCGGCGATGAAAGTGAGGATCAGCACACTGCTGTTTGGGGAGTTGCTGTTTGAGGAGTTGCTGTTTGGGAAGCTGCTGGCTCCAACGACGACTGAAGGGCGTGGGGCGCCGAGGTCCTCGAGAAGTGCTCCAACGGTGTCGGCTCGAAGTTGACCGAGTGCGGTGTTGAGCGGTCCGTCACCGGTGGGGTCTCCCTGGCCGACGACAACAAGGGTCGTGTCGTCGGAAAGCTCGGCGAGAAACGATTCGATTCGTTCGACCGAATCGTCGTCAAGGCTTGATTGCCCGGTCGCAAAGTCGATTTGAACGCCGGTTGGGGCAGCGATTGGGATCGAGGTGGTCGGTGGAGCTTCCACGACAGGTGCCACGGTGTCGGGTGGGACGGCTACCGATGTCGCAACAACGGGGATCGGCACCGGGTTCGTTGGCCGCACCAGATACCCAGCAAGGAATGCAATGGCGGCAACGGCGGCCGCGACCAAAACGACTGACCATCGAACCGGCGGTCGCGATAGCGCCGACTCGGCAGGCGGGCTCGTTGGTGACGCGGGGGTGCGGACTTCGCTTGTTTGCGGGTCGGGAATTTGTTCGAGCCACGAGGCTCGATCGACAGTTTCGCTCGTCGTTTCCGGACCGTGGAACGCTCGGTCAAGAATCGATTGTTGCTGCGGTTCAGTCCCCTTATGCAGAGGATCGGGGCGGGTCACCTCATCCAATCGGCGTGGGATCGGCAGACCGAAGCTCCCTGACCGAAAATATTTTGGTGCAATCGTTGTGGTTTCGTCAGATTTGCGGGTGCTTTGGGCGCGGGTTCGGTCGAAGACCATGTGAGCGTTACTGTCAGTAGTACGTCCGCCACTTGGCTGGTTCGGAGCGCTTATGGCTGGTCGCAAGCATGTCACAGCCGACTTCGACACGTCAGTGGCACAACAGCCTCTTGGTGGAATGCTCGAACGACGATGAATCAACTCACAGACCAACAGGCCGCGTGGTTCGCTGAGGCCATCGGCAAACTCTCCACCAACGTGCAGTCGGTGGTGCGAGGGAAAGACTCACAGGTCCGGCTAGCCCTGGTGTGTCTACTCGCTGAAGGCCACCTGCTTATCGAAGATGTGCCGGGCACCGGCAAGACAACACTCGCGAAGGCGATGGCCGAGTCGATTGCGGGATCATGGAAACGGGTGCAGTTCACCCCCGACCTCCTCCCGTCCGATGTCACCGGCGCACAGATCTTCAACCAGGTCACCGGGTCGTTTGAGTTTCACCCGGGCGCCGTGTTCGCCAACATCGTGCTGGCCGACGAGATCAATCGGGCATCTCCTAAGACCCAATCGGCGCTGCTTGAAGTAATGGAAGAGCGCCAACATACCGTCGATGGAGAAAGGTACGGGCTTCCTCGTCCCTTTGTGGTCGTCGCTACGCAGAACCCGGTCGAACAGGACGGGACCTACCGTCTGCCCGAGGCGCAACTCGATCGCTTCCTGATGAAGATCAGTCTCGGCTACCCGGACCATACGTCCGAGCTCGAAGTGCTTGCGGCCACCAACAATGCGGTCGCTCCAGTCGATGCACTAACCCCGGTGATGTCGGCCAGCGATGTCGCCGACCTGATCACTATGGCAAGCGGCGTCTATGCCGCCGAGCCGGTGCAGAGCTACATCATCCACCTGGCCGAGGCCACTCGCCGCCGCCCCGAATTCAAGCTCGGTGTCAGTACCCGAGGTTGTATTGGTCTTCTCAAAGCGGCACGCGCCTATGCAGCATCGTTCGGTCGCCCCTATGTGACTCCCGACGATGTGAAAGTTCTGACGTCATCGGTGTTTACCCACCGCATCATCTTGTCGAACGAAGCAGAACTCCAGCAGATCTCCACCGCTCAGGTGCTCGACCGCATCCTCGAAGAAACGCCGCCGCCGGTTCTTCGCGCCGAATAGCTGTTGTGCTGACTCTTTTCCGATCGGTCACCAACGCTGGATGGGCTGTGACGATCATCGGGATAGCGTCGTATCTCGCTGGCTGGTGGCTCGGGTGGCTCGAGCTGATGATTCTCGCTGCCGGTTGTGGAATCGTTCTGCTTTTCGCCATTCTTGCCGTTCTGGGACGCTTTCCCTTTGTGATTGAGCGTGAGGTCGAACCGCGAAGGCTGACGGTTGGCGAAGAGGCCTTTGGTTTCCTCGAGGTCACCAACTCGGGTCGTGTGCCGGCCTTTCCTCGCACCGCTCAGGACGCGTTCGGCGATCGGCCGATTCCGGTAAAACTTCCGGCGTTGCGCCCTGGGGCTACCCACGATGTGAGGTATCCGCTGCCCACCGATCTCCGAGGCGTGTACGAGGTTGGGCCCGTCACGGTAGCTCGCGCCGACCCTCTTGGGTTGCTGCGACGCGAACGAAACTACGGCGAGGTGGACCAGTTCTGGGTGTACCCCCGGACGCACGCTATTCGGCTTTCT
The DNA here is from genome assembly GCA_937934655.1 of uncultured Acidimicrobiales bacterium. GTDB lineage: Bacteria > Actinomycetota > Acidimicrobiia > Acidimicrobiales > SHLQ01 > CALLQB01. The sequence continues at coordinate 8,264 of CALGZB010000008.1, forward strand.
GCAGCCGGCATCACGAAGGACCTCGATGGCCCTACGTCCGACAGCTCCCCGCAGGGTGGTGTGGCGTTCCACACTATTCGTCCCTACGAAATGGGCGATGATTTTCGACTGATTCACTGGCGGTCGACCGCCAAACGCGGGGGCGAACTTATGGTCCGCCACTTCGTCGACAACCGACGACCGCAACTCACCGTGGTGCTCGATACGTTCGCCCAGTCCTATGCCGTGCCCGAGTCGTTCGAACTGGCGGTTGAGGTAGTTGCCTCGCTCTCCGCGGCTGCCCAACGGGTCGGGATGCCAGCCAGTATTCACGGCGCAACCACCGAAGGTGACGCGTTCTCGGGCGCTTCCCTTGCTGCCCACCTTGATGAGGCGGCGGCGGTGGCATTGCAACCAACCATTGCAGCGGGCGACTTCTTGAAAGTGTTGTCGCGGGCGACCTCTCAGGCCACGACGCTGGTGGTGGTAACCGGACCTCTCGAACCGTCTGCGATCGATGTTGCCATGAGGGCGGTTCGTCGAGTCCCGAATCTGATAGTGATCCGGTGTGCCGCCGGCGCCGAAACCGACAATGCTCCAGTACCTCCATCTCACCCGTCGGTGCGAACCCTCGACGTCGCATCTGGAGCGCAGTTCGTCGCGGCATGGGATGTGGCGCAACGATGACCTCTCACGAGTCAAGACCACTCACGAATCGACGACAGATCGAGGCGACACTGGTGGTGTGCTCGGCCCTGGTCGCCACGGTGGGGTTTGGCTCGGTGTTCCTGTCGTGGTCGTTCATGGCAACTGCAGCGATTGGTGTTGCCATTGCCCTGGCCATCGTGTTGGTCGTGGTTCGAAACCGGTACCCACTTCCGGTTTCGCTCGCCGCCTCGCTTCTCGCATATCTCCTCACAGGCACGCTCCTGATCGAGGTCGGGCTCTCGCCTGATGCTCTGGTCGAATTTGTGCGATCGTCCATCAACGGCTGGTCGACGTTGCTGACAACTGCCGCACCGCTGCCGGTCGAGGGTGCGGCCGCTGCTGTTCCTTTTGCGGTGGCCTGGTTCGGAGCGCTCGCCGGCGCCGAGATGGCGTTGCGAACGAATCGCACGGTTCTCCCGCTGGTCGGCCCATTGGGGTCGTTGGCTCTCACGGTGTTGTTCGGCGTCGACGACACCGGCGTCGTTCGATGGAGCGCTGGGGGGTTCCTTATCCTCGCTCTCGTCTTCGTTGCGCTTCGTTCCCAGCTCAGCTGGTTCGGGCCGTCGGTGACCTCGGGTCGTACGTCGCCCGGACGGGTCTTGTCGGCACTCGCTCTTGTCACCACAAGCGCGCTCCTTGCTCCGCTGGTCGCACCCCATCTTCCGCTGTCCGATACCCGGGAACGGTTCACGCTTCGTGAGGAGGTCGATGTCGATTTCGACATCCGACAGTTGTCCTCACCGCTCTCGGCGCTCAAAGGCTCGCTCACCGAAGAACGAGCCGACGACGTGATGTTCAATATCGCTGGCCCAGCCACCGACCGGGTTCGGTTTGCGGTGCTCGATTCCTACGACGGTTCGGTATGGCGCATCGCAAGGAACCAGAACGGCAACGAGTTTGTCCGGACCGGAAGCGTTCTTCCGGGTGTCGATGCGCAAGCCGACGACGTTGAAAGCTGGTCGCATACCGTCACCATCGAGAAGCTCGATGGGTTCTGGATCCCAAGCGTCGGTGTTCCGGCAACTCTCACGTTTAACTCGGCATCGACCGACATCATTGGCCGAGATCCCGCCGAGCTCGTACGGTTCGACGATCAATCGGGTTCGGTGTTGCTTGCCGCTGAGCTCCGCTCGGGGCTCACGTACCGGATCGAGTCGTACCCGGTTCGTCGCCCCTCAGATGCAGAGCTCGCATCGCTCGACGTGTGGCAGGGGGGTCGCAGGCTTACGGCGCTACCCGACAGCGTCGACCAGCTCAGCGCGGTGGCTGAGCGAATCACTCGGGGGCGTGACTCGGCATTCGGCAAAGCCGCTGCGCTCGAAGCGTTCTTTGCCGAGCAGTTCTATGAGGCTGACTCGCCAACCGGTCACACCGCCCGCCACCTCGTCGACCTTTTTAGCCGCGATGAGTTGGCAGCATTCGATGAGCGATACGCCGCCGGTTTCGCCGTACTGGCCAGACTGGTCGGCCTTCCCGCCCGGGTAGTGGTCGGCTACCGCTTGCCAACAGGCATGACGAAAGACTCGTCGGTCTCGGTCACCGCTGGCGACATCGAAGCATGGGTTGAGGTTGCTTTTGAGGATGTCGGCTGGGTTCCTTTCGATGCGGGGCCCGATGAGACCCGTTCGCTCAATTCGGCGGGCGGCGTGGACCGGCGCCAAGACAGCAGCGCTGCGCCGCCTCCACCGCCACAGCGTCGTGAACCAATCCCACAAACCACGCTTCCCCCAGCGGACTCGGACGACGATGACGATCCGGTCGATGACGCCGACGACTCGCCGGCGATCGCTTTGCCTGTGGTAGTTGGCGGAATTGTTCTGCTGGTTCCGCTCTTGTTCTTTCTCGGTTTCGCGGCCTTCGTGTTGGGGACGAAGCGGGTCCGGCGTCGGCGGCGCCAGCAAGCAACATCCACCGCCGGCAGGGTGGAAGGAGCGTGGCAAGAGGTGCTCGACCGATCTGCTGATGCGGGGATTGGTTTGCCGCCCGGGCTGACGGTTCGCGAGGCCGCAAACCGGGTGGCGTCCGAACGCCCTGCAACGACAGCTCCTGTTGGAGCGTTGACCGAACTGGTCGAGCGCACCGCGTTTCATCCGAATGAACCAAGCGATGACCTGGCGATCGAGACGTGGTCGCTGGCTGACAGCACGGTGGCCGGCATCGAAGCCGAGGAGACGAGGAGCGAATCGCTCCGGCGTTCGCTCAGCACAAAGTCGTTACGGCGTCCGAAGAGCTAGCACAGCGCTACGACCCAGCGGAGCGCTACGACCCAGCGGAGCGATACGACCCAGCGGAGCGCTACGAGAGAGCGCAGACCGACTGACTTGGTGCCGAAGAGATCCCGTTGACGACCGTCGAGACGTTGATGCACGGAACATCGCCAGGAGTGATGTCGACGATCTCAAAGACCGGAGTGTCGACGGTTTCGATCGGAATGCCGGTGACATCGGCACGCAACACCTTCCAGGTTGCGGTGGTGTCGTCGTCGACGCCGCTCCATGTGAACGTCACTCGTGTGGGATCGGAGAAGGTTCCGGTGATGTCGACTGGCGGCTCAGGTGTTGGGACGATCTCACCGAGGTCGTCGTTTCGTTCAAAGTCTTGCTCCTCGCGTTCGGGGTCAACGTCGGGACTTGCGTTGATCACCGACCAGCCAACAAACCCGCCGATAACCAGAAGCGCGGCGACGGCTGCCAGAGCAACCCGGGCCCGCTTGGCGTCATTGGCCGAGGTGGTGGCGTCGACGCCGTCGATCGTGTTGGAAGGGTTCGATAGCGGGTGTGACTGAGGTGCTTGGGGAGACCGCGAGGATTGGGAGGCTCGGGAAGAGGGGGAAGAGGGGGAAGACGGGGAAGACGGCGAGGAGAGATCGACAGGGGCCGACACCTCTGGGAGTTCGGTGGGCACGTGCGTGCGGTCTTCGTCGATTATCGGGGCACCGCCCTTCAAGGGGAGCGGCGCTTCGTTCTCAACAATGACTTCGCTGAGCCGCAAACCTTCCTGCTTCTGAATCATCTGCAAGCGCCGAGCAACCGCAGCAGCACTTGCTGGTCGAAGCGTCGGATCCTTCTGCATGAGGTCGGCGATGATCTCGTGCAAGGCCGTCGGTATATCGGTTCGGGGAATCGGGGCGTACGGCTCGGTGAGCACCTTCATGATCAGCGAACCAATAGAGTTGGCGGTGTACGCATTCGTGCCGGTTAGCAGCGTGTAGAGCGTTGATCCCAACGAATACAGGTCTGCCTGTGGCCCGGGTTCCTTCTCGCGGAGTACTTCGGGAGACGCATGTGACGGTGTGAAGGACATGCCGACGGTGGTTTCGTTTGCCGCGTCGGGGGTTGCGAATGCAGAGATTCCGAAGTCGCCAAGCATGCGTTTGTCGTAGCTGTCGACAAAGAGGTTGTCGGGTTTTACATCGCGATGAACGATATCGGCTCGATGCGCTGATTCGAGCGCAGAGGCAATCTCCACACCGGTCTGGAGTACCTCGCTCACCGACATTGGACCGCGTTGTTTGACGAGCGATCCACAACTCCCGCCGGGGTAGTAGGGCATTACCAGGTAGGGCTCGCCGGTGTCGGCAAACCCGGAGTCAAAGATCGTCACGATGTTGGGGTGCTGTGATACCCGTCCCATCGTTTGGCACTCGCGGGTAAAGAGGCGGCGAGCGCGTTCGTCGACACCATCGATATCGAGCACCTTGATGGCAACGGTTCGACCATGCCGCGGATCGCCGGCTTGGTACACGGTGCTGAAGCCGCCACCGCCGATTGCTTCGAGGTCCTGGTATCCGTCGATGACCGGGATGGTGCGGGGCACGAGCGTCGATCTACTTCACGAACTGGAAGGTGCGGTCGCCGATCTGGACGTGCGATCCACGGGTGAGGAGTACCTCATCGTTGGGTCGCAGCCGCAGGGCTTGCTGGTTTGAACCACCGGCGGGAAAGACCTTCGTGCCGTTGCTCGAGTCGAGGTCGACGATCTTTACATCCCAGCCTGTAATACGAATTTCGGCGTGACGCTTCGAGACCATATGGCGCTCGTCGTCGAGGAAGATCGTGCCAACGCCTGGCGCAGACGATTCGGGGCGACGGCCAATGACGTAGGGCCGATCGAGGGGGTACGTGGTGCCATCGTCGAATTGGAGCTGACCAAGGCTCGGGCGGTTCCCTTGTTCGATTGGGGCTCCGGCATCGATAGCGGTGTCACAAACCGCGCAGACCGGTGTCTGCATTCGGTTGAGATGGCCTTGCGGACACCGAACGCCGGTGACGGCAATCGGGCTGAAGTCGACGGGTGCTTCGCCCCCGCTTGGAACAGCAGCGAAGATGCCGCGGCGCCGCAGTGGGCTGCCGCCAATCGTGGATTCGTCATCATCGATCGGCGGTGGCGGCAGATCGTTTTCGGGTGGGGCATACGGGCTGCGTTCCGGATTGTCGCCACCTTCGCGCAGGTCGACGTCGTCGCTACGGCGGTGGGATAGGGCCGGGCGTGAAGGTGGTGGTGGCGGAGAGTCGCCGAATGCCGATCGGACCGGTGTGGGATCGGGAAGAGCCGGGGTTGCGTCGGGAAGAGGTGGCGGCGGCGGAAGCGGTGCCTGGTAGTTCGCCGGTGGTGGGGGAAGGTCGGCGAGCGACTTCGGGGGTGGCGCCAGAAGCGTTGGCTGTTGGGGTGGGGCGGGCTCGGGAGTAGGTGGCGGTGGTGGCGGCGGGAGCAACGTGGCCTTGGGCTCGACCGGTGGCGGAACGTCGGCGAGCGATTTCGGCGATGGCGGTTCGGGTGCCCCCGCTGCGGTGCCGGTGGACGCGGCGGTGGCGGCCATTGCGCTCGCCGCGACTGCTGCCCGGATCTCTGCGAGTTCGTTGGTGCCGATGGTGGCAGTGCTGTCCGGTTCGAAGTCGGTATCGAGGCGCTCGAAGGATTCGCTTGATCGATCGCCAGCTGGTTCGGAGAGATGGCTTGATGCCCGGGGAAACGAGGTGTCGAGTTTGGGCTTTGGGTTGTAGCTCGGCGATGGCTCGATAGTCATTTCCGAGTCGACGAACGGGCTGGGCTGTTGCGATTGCGATTGCGGGGCTGATGGCGCTGCGGGAGATTTCGGCTCCGGCGACGATTGCCTCACGGCGGCTGGGAGGGGAGCCACCGGGAGCGGGTCGGGAACAGTAAGCGGCGGCGGCAAAATCGAGGCGTCGACGGTGGCCACAAAGCCGGCGCCAGGTACCACGCCAGCTTGAAGCGAGCCGAGAAGATCGCCGGGGTCGGCACCCACCGATACCGACGTGATTTGGGCGTCGATCTTGCGATCGATCCATGTCGACGTCGATCCGCCGTCGAGTAGAACCCGTTCGCCGTTCTGCATCTGTAGTTCGAGTTGAATGTCGCCGAAAATGAATACTCGGAGCCACGTATCGTGAAGTTCGCACGCTGCGATAGGCGGATGATCGAGAAAGCCCGCCTCGATGATGGCGGTGGCGAGTTGTCGAACAAGCGCAGCCCATCCAACGTCACCCGGCTCATAGCTGCCAAACAACCGATCGAGGCCAAAGGGAGCAAGCGAACTGACCGGGCCTGGGGATACGGCAACAAAGTTGTCCGAGCGCGCCACGAGGCCAGGGCCGGCGATAACGCGAAGTGGAAATGCCATCAGGTACGCCTTTCTTGTCCTGGCTCAACCCTATTTCATTTGAACTCGCTCGCCCGGCTTCTGCTTGGTCGTCGGAATGGGGACCGATCCCCATAGGCATATCGTCCTGAAATTGATGAACTGGGCAGACCACCTACTCTTGGGGTTCGTCGGCTCTTGGGGTCATCTGGTCTTCTCGTCCTCGAATAACATTCGACCAGACCCCCTGCAGTTCCTGTTGCCTGCCTACAGCCCTCCAATCATGAGGTTCTTTCCCATCGTGCTCGATCGCCGTACTGCACTGAGTGGCCTGGCCACGGCGCTCCTGCTTTTGGTGCTCGGTTGGGCGGTTTTCGCTGCGGTGCGGGCCGACGGCTTTGCCCGAACCGACCTCTTCCTCAACGATGGTGGTGCCTGGTTGGTGAACCAGGAACGCGGCGATCTGGCGCATGTGAACGGTGAAGTCTTTGAAGTCGATGCCCGAATCGACGTTGGGACCGGTGGCGTTGGGGTCGATGTTGTCCAAGCGCCAGGTTTTGTCTTTGCTCAGCTCAACGGCGGTCTTGTTCCCGTCGACACCGCCCGGCTGCAACTCACCGATGTCCTCATCGGCCTTCCTTCGGGCGTCGATGTCGATGCCGGACAAGGCATTGTCGGCGTGTTCGATCGGCAGGGCGGCCGGGTGTGGCGAATGCCAATCGGTGAGCTCGATGAGTCTGTCCAACTCGATGAACTTCCTCCTACCTTCTCGTTCAATCGGCCGATTCATGCGGTGGTAGGACTCGATGGCGCCGTTCACTTGGCCGGGAACTCGTTGATCAGCATCGACGGCGAAGGCGGCGAGCGTGAGTTCGACCTCGAGAGCGATCTCGATGCCCTCACCGCAATCGGCGAACGTGCGGTCGGTATCTCTGGCGATGACCTCGTCGATTTCAGCGGACTCACCGGTGTCGCTGTTCCGCTCGACCGGCGGCTTCTCAATCCAACACTTCAACAGCCTGGCCGATTCAGCGATGTTGTGTTTGCGGTGACCGAGAACGGCGAAGTGGTCGAGATCGACCGGAGCAATGGCCGCGTCATTGTGCTTGAGGACAACCTTGGATCTCGACTCTTGCCGCCCGTCGCCCATCGAGGCTGCGTATTTACCTACGCCATCGATCTCAACGAGACGGTTCGAATCTGTGGAGGCGAACGGGTTGCATGGCCGGTGGTGTCTCAACCTGCCGAACCACGGCTTCGTTTGGTCAACGATCGGGTTTGGCTCGATGACCCTGCAACCGATCTCTATGCGTATGTGCCACTTGAAGGCGATCAGGTTTTGGTCGAGAACTGGCCCGATCGTTTGGGCGCAGGTATCGGCGACACCGGTGTCGGCGACGGTGCCGATGATGACGAACTCGGACCCGCGTCTGCTTCTGAGGGCGATGGCGTTGGCGGCCTAGGTCGCGGCCAGGTCTTTGACGACGGCATCAACGAACCGCCGATCGCTCGCGATGATCAAGCCACTGTGGTTGTTGGTCGCAGTGGCATCGTGAGTGTTCTGGCGAACGACTTGGAGCCTGATGGCGATGTGCTCGGCGTGATTCTTGAGGACCCACCCGATGGTGTCGCTTTGCTTAGCGACCAACGGATCTTCATCGAGCCTCAGTCGGGTCCGACGACCATCTCGGTGTCGTATCGAGCCAGCGACGGCCTTGCGCTCAGCAACTTGGCGGTCCTTCGGGTAACCATCGAAGACAAGAACGGCAATACTGCGCCTACCGCTGTCGATGATTTTGCCACCGCCACCGTCGGTGCGCCGCTGCTCTTCGACGTGCTGTACAACGATCGCGACGACGAAGGTGACGCCCTGGTGCTGTCCTCGCTGCAGATCGATGAGGACGAGCCGGTTGTCGCCAGCTTCACCTCTGACGGTTTGGTGACCGTCACTGCGCTTTCGCCCGGTGAGACCGAGATTGAGTACACCGTGAGCGACGGAGCTCAGACCGCCGACGCGACCCTCATCATCTCGGCGGTTGCGCCCGGTGAAGACAACCGTTCCCCCGAGGCCATCAACGATTTCGTGTCGACGCTTGTCGATGTTCCGATTGCGTTCGAACCGCTGATCAACGACTCTGACCCCGACGGTGACCCGCTCGAAATTCTCGAACTCGGTGTTGTGGAGCCCGCCGATTCGGCATCGTTCGAGCTGCTTGCAGACAGCTCGGTTGTGATGTCGCCGGCGCCAGGATTTCTCGGTGCGGTGGAAGTGCCGTATGTGGTCATCGATCGGGCCGGAGGCGAAGATAGTGGACTCATTCGGGTCGAGGTGACCGAGCGGAGTTCCGCCAACCGGCCGCCGATTCTTGTGGACGATTCGGTTCTGCTGCGGCCCGGAGCTTCGGCCGTGGTGACCGTGCTGGCCAACGACTTCGACCCCGATGGCGACGTCATCGGTGTCGTGAGCGCGTCGAGCGACGACGATCAGCTGTCGGTTGTTGTCGTCGACCGTGGTTCGGTTGAGGTGTCGGCGAGCGGCGATGCTTCGGGCACCGGTGTTGTGCAGTACGTCGTCGACGATGGCCGTGGTCTTCAATCCACCGGTGTTGTGACCGTGCTCATCAGCGAACGCGAGAACGTACCGCCCATTGCCGAACTCGACCTTGGACAGGTAGAGGTTGGGAGCTCAACCGTGCTCGATGTGCTCGCCAACGACTTCGATCCAGATGGCGATGAACTCTCGATTGTTGCGGTAGGTGAACCCGAAATTGGGTCGCTGGTTTTGCGAGCTGATCAGCTGGTTGAAGCGGTGGCTGGGCCCGATGACGCCGGCACAATTACCGCCACCTACACCGTGGAAGATGCCGACGGGGCTCGTGCCGACGGCACCGTCAGCGTTGTCATCGTCTCCTCCGAGGTGCCAAACAAGGCGCCGATTGCTCGGGACGACTCGTCGCTCACCACGGTTGGCGAACCGGCGTTCATCGACGTGCTGGCCAACGACGTCGACCCTGAAAACGGTGACCTGCGCGTCGTCGATGTGACGCAACCTGAATCTGGTGGCCGTACCGAGATCACCTCGGCCGGGGCGATTCGTTTGGTGCCCGCCTTCGAGTTCACCGGTGAGCTCAGGTTCTCCTACACGATTGCCGACCCCGAGGGAGAGCTTGATTCTGCCGACGTTCGAGTACGGGTCGATGAGGTACCGGTTGAGAATCGTCCACCTCGAGCCGTTGACGACCGGGCCTCTACCAGGGCTGGTCAACCGGTAACGATCGCTGTAGTTGTCAATGACACCGATCCGGATCCGGGCGACCGAGTCAACCTTGAAGTGCGGTCGGTGAACGATGCCCGAGTTTCAATCGATGGAGCGGGCCGTTCGGTGGTGTTCTCGCCGGAAGAAGACGATGTAGGACTCGAGTCCTTTGACTACACCGTGGCCGACGGTCGCGGAGGCACGGACTTGGGCACGGTCATCGTCAACGTGCAACCGATGGACCTTCCAACCTGTTCGGCGCCCATCCCCGCCACGATGACGTTTCCGGTCGACGTGGGCGAAACCGTTGTGGTCGATGTGGTCTCGCCCAGCACCTACGACTGCGACAAGGCGAACCTTGTGGTCGCTTCCGAGGACACCCGGGTAGAGGTCGACGGGAACACGCTTACGTTCACTGCGGGCGAGGCCGCCGGCATCGAGACCATCGTGTACACGCTTTCCGATGAAGAGTTCACCGCCACGGCGACCGTCCGCTTCAAGGTGGCTGCGGACACGGAAGTACCTCCCCCAGTCGCTCGCCCTGATTCGTTCGAGGTTGCATCCGGCCAACGCCTACGCATTCCACTGACGGCTTTGTTGGGCAACGATGAGGGAATCGACTTGGCCGTGGTTTCAATCGCCGAGGTAACGAATGGCGTCGCCACACTCTTAGGAAACCGCGTGGAGTTTGTGGCTGATGATGTCACCGACACCGGCAGCTTCGACTACACGATTGTGGACGTCGAAGGTCAAGAGGCGTCGACCACTGTCACCATTGGCATCGAGGGCAATCGCCCGCCGAAAACCACCAACGCAGCGTTCGACCTTGAAGTCGACGAAGTCATTGAGGTGCTCTTTGATGACTACGCCACGGATCCCGATGACGATGAATTGACCTACGACATCGGGCGGTCCAGCGGACCCATCGCCGTAAATTCGATTCCTGGCGGTCTGTCGATCGAGGGTACCGGCGACGGTGAAGGGACGGTCAGCTGGTCGGCTACCGATGGCACCGACACCACCGCCGGCCGCTTTGATGTGACCGTCGTGGAGCCATGTTCGGCGCTGGCGGTTGCCGACAGTGTCACGGTGATGGCCGGTGACTCCATCACCATCGATGTGCTGGAAAATGATGTTGGCGAATTACCCGAGGTGCTCTCGGTCCGGTTGGTCTCCGGTAGTGGAACCCCGACGGTCAACGCCGCCGGAAACGCCGTCGTGTTCATCGCCCCTTCGGCCGAGGGCTCCACCATTCTTCGCTATCGAATGAGTACCGAGTGCGGAAACAGTTCGGCCTCGGTGAGCGTCACCATCGACGATGACTCTGCTCCGCCCCCCGAAATCAGTGCCCTAAGAACCTCGAGTATTGGCGATACTGAAGCGACGGTGGGGTTTACCACCAACGTGTGCGCTACCGCCCGCTATGACTACGTTGCCGACGACGGCAGCGATAGCGGTGCCCATATCGCTATTGGGTATCCGGATGCCAATGTCGATTGCTGGACCGACCACGCAGCACTCCTCGGCGTGTGGACATCGGCGCTCATTCCGGACACCAGCTACACGGTGACAGTAAAGGTCATCGACAAGGACGGAAACACCGACACCGCCACGATTCGGTTTCAGACGACAGGGTCGGTAACGAATCAGCCGGTCTGGACCACGCCTCCCAGAATCACGCTGGTCACTTGCACATCGGTAACCCTCGATTTCGACACGCCCGAGAACACGTCCGAGCTCATCACTTGGACTCCCGCTGATGCGGGTGGCTCGGCCAACCAGGGCTTTCCTCGTTCCAACCACAGCACCACGATTAGCGGCCTTTCGCCCGATACCAACTACACCTTCAACGTCACGGCCACTGCCGCCGACGGCACCGAATACGGTCCGACGGTTGTTGTGCAGTCGACCAATGCCACTGGCTGCGGGGGTGGCGGCGGCGACCCGACTTGTACGGCACTCACCTGGATCGAGCAGCCGGTCCAGACCGCCACGTCACAAACCTCGGTCACCATGAGGTTTCAGGCCAGCGAACCAACCACCCACCAGATGAGCTGGACGCCTGCCCACGCTGGCGGAGGCGCCAACCAAGGTGTGCTCTACGGACAGCACACCCACCAGATCAGTGGGCTCGTCGCCGGTACGAGCTACACCGGTTCAATCACGCTCACCAACGACTGTGGCGAGTCACTGACCGGATCCTTGTCGTTCGCCACCACGGGCGTGCCGGTCTGTAACTCGTTCGGATTTACCGCTGGTCTCGCCGCCAACGGGGTCGGCCAGAATTCGGCCACAATGACCGCCCAAGTGAGTTCGCCCTCGGTGTTCAATATCTCGTGGGGGCCAGCAGGGGGATCGGATTCGGTCACCAACCAGGGTGCCTCGCTGAACTACCAGCTCTCTTCGTTGGCCCCGGCCACCACTTACTCGGTCACCGTCGTTGCAACCAGCACCGATGGCAACAGCTGTAGCGCCAGCACCTCGGTGCAGTTCACCACTGCGGCGGCTCCGATAACGACGACGACCACATCCACATCTACAACCACATCGGTCGACCCGAGTACCACCGTCCCGACGACCACTCCGACGACCACTCCGCCACCCACGACGACCCTGGACCCTGGCACCACGGTGCCTACCGCAGGCAATATTGTCACTCCAGGTTCCTCGTCGGATCCGCTCGATGCGTCGGTCCCGCTGGGAGCAGTTGTGCTTGCCACCATGCTTGGTGTCGGAGCACGAAAGCGGTTCGGAACCGACCTTGCAAACCCACACGATCACAACCAGAGCAACGATGACTGAACTCGAAATTGACTACTGCGGCGATGTGACCAACCTCTCCGAGGGTGACTCGCTGGAGTTTGGTCGGGGTGCTGACCTCGATATCGATGAGAACAAGTTTCTTCATCGCCGCTTAGGTCGGATCTTTGAACGCCAGGGCCAGTGGTGGCTCGCCAACCTTGGTCGCTCTATCCCGATCACGGTTCACGACCGCACCTCCCGATCCGAAGCAACCGTTGCGCCCGGGACCGAGTTCCTTCTCGTGTACACCGACGCGGTGCTGCGGTTCTCCGCTGGCCCCACCACCTATGAGATCGACCTTCGTCAGCCCCAACCAGCGGTGGCGCCCGCGCTCGACCAGGGTGTTCCGACCGACACGATCACCGTGTCAGATCTGCCGCTTACCGTCGACCAGCGATTGCTTATCGTGGTCCTCGCCGAGCCGACCCTGGCTGACCCGGTGGCGAAGTTCCGTCTACCTACCAACCGAGAAGCCGCGCATCGTCTCGACTGGAAAATCACCAAGTTCAACCGCAAGCTCGACAACGTGTGCGACAAGCTCACCAAACGTGGTGTCACCGGTCTCCATAGCGGTGGTGGGGCCATCGCCTCGGACCGGCGTACTCGCCTTGTGCAGTACGCAATCGAAACCGGCCTGGTTGCCGCTGCCGACCTCGAGCTGCTGCCCGACACGTAAAGCCAACATGCTGTGAGGCCGTCAAGCCGTGCCTGTCACAGCTGCCCAAGACAGAAGATCACCGACCATGAGGAGTTGGCGTGGCGATCTATGACCCAGAAACAACCGATCCGACCTTCCGCAGCGCCGAGAACCCAACACAAGATGATTGGGTTGTCGGCGCAGCGACCACAATCGGCCTGACGCGCTCCGACAACGAGGATGCCTTTTGGGCCGACCCTTCTCGCGGCTTCGCCGTTGCCGATGGTATTGGCGGGAACCCTGGCGGGCGACTCGCCGCTACGACAGCTATTGCATCCTTTGCGGGAGCGCTCGAGCCCCAAGCGAGCATGGGCGATGCACTCACTGCTGCCGCCACTGCCTACAAAGAGGTGATGGTCGCCCGAGAGGCCGCAGGGTTCGAAAGGGCTGGAACGACCTTTGTTGCTATGACCGCACCGAAACTGTCGACGTGCACCATTGTCTGGTGCGGAGATTCTCGGCTCTACCGGTTCCGCGATGACGGGCTCGAGCTCATGACCGCAGATCACTCACTCGGCAATGAGCTGCGTTCGGCCGGAACTTCCTCGGCCGGCAACCCGGCACTTGCGGGCGTTCCGCTCGGTGCGCTGACGAGGTACTTGGGCGCCGATGGAGGATTCGAACCCGATATACGCATTGTTACCCCTCAGGTGGGCGACCGGTACTTGTTGTGCAGCGATGGTGTGCACGGGCAGCTCACGACACGGGTTATTGGCGACGTCTTGTCGTCGACGACATGCCGTGGAGCAGCGACAGCGCTGGTCGGCTTGGCCGACATGGCCGGCGGTCGCGACAACGCCACCGCAATTGTCGCCGACGCTCTCGGCTAGCTGTCGACATCGAGCAGCGCGGATGGGGACTGCTCCCCATTTCGTTGGGCCCCGTCGGCCGTCACGATGGTCCTATGGCGCAATTGGCTATGTCCACCGAAGAGCGGAGCGAGCTCACTTCCTGTATGGCCCTGATGGCATCGGGCGATATCGGCGCGTTCTTCCGGTTCCGGGATCAATGGGGATTTCGGGTCGCCGGTGTCGTGAAGAGTATGGCTCGATCGATGGGTCGCGGCGACGCAATCGCTGATCCCGACGAACTCGACGGTTTGGTGACCGATGCATGTTTGATCCTTCGTGATCGAGCCGGCGGATGGTCACCGGAAGGTGCGCTGCCTTGGACCTGGGCCCGGCCGGCAATCTGGGCCGAGGTTTACCAATTCGTCGGTCATCGACAGGTGGAGCTTCTCGATGAGATCACCACGGTTGGCGACCGCAAACACCAGGTTCAAGCCCAGAGCTCCGATGACGTCGATGATCTTGCAACGGGTCACACCGACGTCCAACTCGTTCTCGCTGCGATCTCGGCCACTGGCTCCGAGCGAGACCAACAGGTCTTTCTTGAGTACCGGCTGCAAACTGGCCTCGGCGATCCGTCTCCCTCCAACACGGTCGCCGAGGCAATGCAGCTTTCCCCCGCAAACGTGCGCCAGATTTCGAAGCGGTTTGTCGCCAAACTGTCGTCGGTCCTCGATCAACCGCAGTATGCGGGCGTTCGTTCTGCGGCGATTTTCGCTTGTTAACGACCTGTTCCCGACCTACTTCCGGCCTGCTCCTGTGCTGGTCACGGTCCTGATCCCCGTGCTGGTCACGGTCCTGATCCCTGTGTCGCTCACTGGGCCGCTTTTCTTGTTGCGAACGCCGTTCGCTACGGAACCGCTGATTTACGCCGATACTAAAAGAAGCAAGACGGCGAACCTTTGGCGGGAAGCCTATGTATCACTAAAGCCTCTCCGGGCTGCGGTGTTGTAGCCCTCCCTGTTTCTGGCGGAACACCTGGACGTCGTCTTTCTGCTGCATGTGGTCTTCGATGACGGAGGTGCCTCGGCTTCAGCGCCAAGTCACTAACCTCTCGAAGGCCACTGCAGCGAACTCTCTGCTTGGGAGACCCGGGTTGGTTGACCGATTGGCCCAGTAGGGGACCCATCCCCATTCTCGTTCGGGGTGATGTTCGCCAAGATGTGAGGGTCAACGCTTCATCCCCCTACGAAGGAGCTTCCCCATGCACCTCACATCCCAAAGTCCAGCCGCAGTCGTTCTTGTTGGTGTCCTTAGCCTCGTTGCGGGTGCTATCGGTGCGCTGATGAGCGCTGGTCGAGAACTCGCCGGCGAGTGATGACCTCCCAAGACGCTTCGGGCGTTCTAGCTTGTACGTACGTTGAACCAACGACAGTCGCGAGTGAGGAGTCGGTCGTGAGCGAATCCTTTGATCCGGACGTAACCACGATATTTACCGCTCCGAGCACAACGCCACCTGGGCCAGGATGGTGGCTTGCCGACGATGGCGAGTGGTATCCGCCCGAAACCCCGCCCGTAACAACGAAACCGTCGCCGGGTTGGTGGATGGCGTCCGATGGTCGGTGGTATCCGCCCGGTACCGAGAACACCACTGTCATCGAGCCTGTTGCTCCAGCCAATGCCTACGAGTCGTGGCAGCCAGAACCTCAACCGCACGACCAACTGTTTGGCCAGCGAACTGCCGGCGAAAGAGTCGACGAGTCAGGCCCTGCGGCATCGGCGGCGTCGGGTGGAGACCGAGACGAGGATAGAGGCGGGTATAGAGGCGGGGATAGAGACGTCACGACGGTTCCGGTCGCGTCGGCGGGTCGCGGAGTCCCCACCTGGGCAAAGGCCATCGGGGTACTCCTCCTCCTGCTAGTTGTCGCAGTCTTCGCAATAGCCGGGCTACTCGGGGAGTTGTAGTGGAGCGAAGGACCCGTTCCTAGCGCTTCGTGTCATGAAGTGTCTTTCCCTGTCGTGCCAGGTTCTTTGGTAGTTATTTGGCCACGCCGGGGGCCTGCTCTAGGTTGACCTGCTCGTGAGCGATTTCGCTCTCCTACCAGGTGGATACTTCCGTGCATCGAACTAGCTCTATCCGGCGATCTCCAGGAACGCCGCTCGCTCTACTCTTGGTGACCGTTGCGCTGCTCGTTTCGCTGCTTTCGTTCACCAACCTGGCTGGTGATCGCAACAATTTCTTCGTCGATCCGGCCTCAGCTGCCGAGTGCGACCCCAACTACCTGCCGTGCATTCCGCCACCGCCGCCTGATCTCAACTGCGACGACATTGGCTTTGGCGTGAGGGTGATTGGCCCCGAGGATCCACACGGACTCGACCGCGATGGCGATGGTGTCGGCTGCGAGTCATACAGCAAGGCCCCACCAGCGCCTACGACGACTTCTTCGACGACAACTTTGCATCTGACGACGACCACCACGAGTGCAGCGCCCTCGGTTATGTGCGGTGGTCTGCGAGCAACTCTGGTCGGGACCGCAGGCAACGATGTCCTTCGCGGCACGAACGGTGCCGATGTCATCGCTGGGCTTGGTGGCAACGATGTCATCACTGGCCGAGGTGGCAACGACGTGATTTGTGGCGGCAAAGGGAAAGACAAACTGAAGGGCGACGCCGGAGCTGATGTGCTCTACGGCGATGCCGGGCGCGACAACCTCGTCGGCGGAGGCGGCAAAGACGTGCTCGATGGCGGTACCGGCCGCGATGTTTGCAACGGCGGAAAAGCCAAAGACCGGGCTACGAGCTGCGAAAAGAAGAAAAAGATCTAGCTACCCCGCCGCACCCAAAATCTCGTGACCGCGGACGACAGAATTTGTCGCGCTGTGTCGCGAGATTCCGGGCTACTCGGGGAGTTGTAGTGGGGCGAGTTCTTCCCAGAGATCGCCGGGGCCGGGATTGTCGGGATAGGTGGTTCCACCGAAGTGGGTGGTGATGCCCCATACCGCATTGAGCGCGGTGGAAACTGCCCCGTCGGCCCAGCCTGGTGTCCACGAAACGTCGTCGCCAGCGAGGAAGATGCCTCGATGGGCCGGCTCAAAGTTGGACTGGCGGAAATGCGAGAACATTCGACGGTTGTACCGGTAATGGCCGGGCAGAGCTCCCTTGAAGGCGCCGAGGAAATTGGGGTCGGTTTCCCACGACACCGTGATTGGCTCGCCGATCACATGGCTTCGGATATCGAGGCTCGGATAGATCTTCTCAAGCGTGTCGAGGGCCAGTCGTGCTCGTTCATCGGCGCTCTTCGGGAGAACCTTCATCGCATCGCCCATCCAGGCGTAGGTGAGGCACATCACCGCCGGCATATCGGGGCCGTTATCGAAGAGGTAGGTGCCTCGAGTGTTGCGATCCGTAAGGGTCATACCCATCACCCCAAAACCGGTTTCGGGGTCGATGTCATTCCAGAAAGGCCGGTCGACCATCACGAAGGTCTTCGACGACTGCATATAACGAGTGCGGTCGAGCGCCATCCAATGTTTCTGCGAGAACAGCGATTCATCGACTTCGATATTGGTGGTGAGAAGCCAGCTTTGTGTGGTGTTGAGCACCGCCGCAAACGATCGTTCGTTGCCGTGCCGATCGGTCACGGCAATTCGCCCATCGTCGATCCGTTTGAGCGCCGCCACTCCAGGCTTGGGCGCTCCCGCGTGCAGCGAAGATAGCGAGGTTTGGGCCGGCCAGTGCGCCGGGTCTTCGAGCGGTCGATCCCACAGTTGGCGGACCAGTTGTTCTGACCCGCCGACGATGAGGTTCTGGTCATCCTCGAACCCCGACATCACGACCCGGAGGATCTCGAGCATCGTGTTCGGGAAGTCCGAGTCCCAGCCGCCGGTACCGAACCCGACCTGACCAAAGATCTCGCGGTGGCGAAAGCTCAGCTTGGCGAAGGACTCCGACGTCGCCAGGAAGTCGTAGAAGGTTCGGTCGTCCCACGCTTCGACGATGTCGTTCCAGATCGTTTTGATGGTGGCGGTATCGCCGGTCTGGAGTGCTGCGGTCATCTCGCTGAGCCGAGCGCCTTCCTCGAGAGCGGCGTCCCAGGCCTCGGCAACCTCATGGAAGATAACCGGAAGGTCGTCGATGGTGCGGGCAAAGATTGGTTCGCCGGCCAGATCGACAACCGTGGTCCCAGCGGCCTCGGTAAGTGGGTTTGGGAACGGTCGGGTCGTAAGACCAAGAAGTGAGACGTAGTGATAGAACGCCCGCCCCGATTCGGGGAACCGCATACCGCCGAGCTCAGCGACCACGTCGTTGGCCGTGCCGAACCGCTCAGAACGGAGTCGACCTCCCATCCGACCCGCTTCGTAGACAACGGGGCGAAGACCGAGGCGAGCGAGTTCGTAGGCGGCAACTATGCCCGAAACCCCCGCCCCGACAACGGCAATCTCGGTGCCGTGGGACTCGCCCGGAATCTCGCCAAGACCCGCTGGGTGAGAAAGCCAGCGCTGATAGTCGAAAGGAAAGTCGGGAAGGAGACCGAGGCTCATAGATAGAGGCTACGGCGACGAAGGGTCTGTCTCACTCTGCTCAGAGAGTTCGGCGGACTCAGTGGGTTTGATCGGTGGTTGCAGCCGGGCGTCGGGGCTCATCGCTTCGAGTGCGTCGATATCGACAAACTCGGTGTAGCGAGTCTGCCGCGATTGCATAAGAAGCTCGCCGGAGGCCGACCAAATCTCGGCGTCTTCATCGATGTAACCACGGTGGGCGCGGGCGCCGCGAAGCACGACCCGAACCGGCTCGCCGTCTTCGACGACCGACTTTGGAAACGGCTCCCGGAAGTACGCCGTGAAGTCGAGACTGCCCCCAACCTGGGGCTGATCAAACCGGGTGTAGGCCAAGGGAACACAGCCGTCGGCAGCGAAGAATCCAAAGCGTTCATCGGCGCCGCCGTGTTGTCGAAGTTTCATCCAGCCGCCCGCTTCCTCGACCTCAAGGCCTTGCAGCAAGCCGCCCTCCACGGTCGACCACACGTGGATGTGATCCATCGCCGGCGCTGGGATAGGTGACCGGTCGGGGACCTCGGTAGGAATCGTAAGGTCCGGTGGTTCGGCGATAAGGAATGCCTGGCCGTCGCGGTCATCGGCGAACATGGCGATGCCGGTGGCGACGGTTTTGTCATCGACGCTGAGTTTGAACGACAGATTCGAGACGGTACGTCCGGCCCGTTCCACCACTACTTCGACCCGTAGTCGGCCATCTTGCACGCGGCGGAGGAAGTTGAGCGACAGCGACCGTTCCCGGTGGGTCTCGCTTGGAGCGGTGGCTCGGCAAGCTTCGAGGGCGAGAGCGAGGACGTACCCGCCAAACTGGCCGTTCCATCCCCACCATGTCCGGTCGAGATCGCGTTCGAAGATGCCAGGGGCTACTTCGGTGAGGGTAAGAAGGTCGTCGAAATGGTTCGAGCTTGAACTCAACGCTTTGCTTCCTCAGTGACGCGTTTCTTGCTTGCCGCCCAGCTGCAGATTGGGCAGCCGAGAAGGTCATGTCCGCGAGCCGGGCAATGTTCGCGACCAAAGTAAATGATTTGCAGATGACGGTCGTTCCACGTGTCTTCGGGGAACACCGCCTTCAGGTCTTTCTCGGTCTGCTCGACCTTGTCCCCGCGGGTAAGGCCCCAACGCGAGGCGAGTCGCTGAATATGCGTGTCGACTGGGAAGGCCGGCACATCAAAGCACTCGGCCATCACCACGCTGGCCGTCTTGTGACCGACCCCGGCGAGCGATTCGAGGAACTTCCAATCGGGGCGAATATCGCCGCCATCTTCGAGAATCTGGTGGGCCATCGTTGACAGGTTGCGAGCTTTGGTTGGAGCCAGACCGACCTGCTTGATCAGTTCGAGGATCTCGTCGGGATGAAGCGACGCCATCTTTTCAGGCGTGCCGCCCTTTTTGAACAGTGCCGGCGTGACCTGGTTGACCTTCTTGTCAGTGGTTTGCGCCGAAAGGGCAACGGCCACCGTGAGGGTGAACGGATCGTTGTGGTCGAGCGGGCAGGGTGGGTCGGGGTACAGATCTTCAAGGATCTCGCCGATTCGATCGGCCTTCTCTGAGCGTCGCATGGCCGAACACTACTGGCGCTGCCCCGCAACACTCGATCTCGATATCAAGGCTCATCTTCGAGGTCTCCCATCGCCTCGTTCCCCGTGCATTCCCTGCTGCTGCTAAACCATGTGGCTATGACGATGAGCTTTGAAGACGCCTGCGCTGCCGTTCACGCCCCCGGAACGATGTTTGAGATTGGCGAGGGCGAGATCGACGGGATCCCGACGCCGATTTATGCCAACTGTCCGCCGAGTGTTTCGGCGTTATTCGCCATGGCTGCCGCCCGTGAAGATGACTTCATCATCTACGAAGACGAGCGTTGGCCGATGCCCAAGGTCCTGGCCAGCATCGCAGGCATGGCTACGATGCTCATCGAAACCTACGGCGTCGAGAAGGGCGACCGTGTGGCCATCGCTATGCGGAACTACCCCGAGTGGATCGCGGCCTTTGGTGCCATCGTGACCGTCGGCGCTGTGGCGGTTCCGCTCAATGCTTGGTGGCAAACCGACGAGTTCGGCTTTGCCGTGAGCGACGCCGAGCCGAAGGTCATCATCGCCGATGCCGAACGTCTCGTGAAGCTCACCGAAGCCGGTGTCGACACCCAACTCGTCGTGGTTCGCAGCGAGGGCGAGTTGCCCGACAATGCCAAACATCTGGCTGATGTTCTTCCGGCCAACGCCAGCATGCCGCAGGTCGAGATCGGCCCCGACGACAACGCCACCATCTTGTACACCTCGGGTACCACCGGCCGACCAAAGGGCGCCATCAGTAGTCAACGCGCCGTTCTCAGTGCGCTCCTCTCGTTTGCTGCCCGCGCCCAGGTGGCCGCAATCCGTGAACCTGAAGAGGCCCCGGCTGATGGCGAGTCAACTCAGACCTGCTTCATGCTTTGTGTGCCGCTGTTTCATGTCACCGGTCTGATCCCCGTGATGCTCGGGTCGTTTGTCGGCGGCTCGAAGCTCGTGATGACCCACAAGTGGGAGCCCAACCGGGCGCTCGAACTCATCGAAGCCGAGAAGGTCACTCACTTCGTTGGCGTTCCCACGATGAGCTGGGACCTTCTCGAGGCCAGCACCTTCGCCGAACGCGACACCTCGAGCCTCCGCTCGGTCGGTGGTGGTGGAGCGCCAATGCCTCCTGAACTGGTCAAGCGCATCGACGACAACTTCCCCAACGGCAAACCTGGCCTCGGCTACGGCATGACCGAAACCAACGCATACGGCCCGCAGAACACCGGCGCCGACTTTGTTGCCAACCCAACATCAACCGGAATCCCGGTGCCGGTCATGAAGATGCGCATCACCGACCCCGACGGCAACGAACTACCCATCGGCGAGACAGGTGAGATTTGGTTCAGCGGCCCAACCCTTATCAAGGGCTATTGGAACCGTCCTGATGCCACCGCCGAGACGTTGGTCGACGGCTGGCTACGTTCGGGCGACATTGGCCGCCTCGATGAGGCTGGCTACGTCTATGTGAGCGACCGGGCGAAGGACATGGTGCTTCGTGGCGGCGAGAACATCTACTGCGCCGAGGTCGAGGCGTCGATTTACGAACATCCTGCGGTCTATGAAGTCGCCGTCTACGGCGTTCCCGACGAGCGCTTGGGCGAGGAACTCGCCTGTCACGTGATGGTCAAAGAAGGCGAAACGCTCGACGCTGGCGAACTTCAGCAATTTGTCGGAGCGCGGCTCGCGAAGTTCAAGGTGCCTTCTGTCGTTACCGTTGTGACCGAGTCGTTGCCCCGAAACGCGTCGGGCAAGATTCTCAAGCGTGAGCTTCGCGAGGCTGCCGCCCAGCTTTAGAACAAGATCCGGTCAGGGCCGCTCAGCACTTGTTGATGAGGTCGACCTTGTCGGTGGAGCAGCGATCGTCGCCTGATCCGCCTCGTAGTTCGTCGGCGCCGTCTCCGCCGTTCAGCCGGTCGCGGTGTTTGCCGCCGAACAACAGGTCATCACCGGCGCCGCCGATCAGGGCATCACGCCCGGCATCACCTTTCAGCGTGTCATCGCCACTGTTGCCAACGATGGTGTCGTTGTTCCGGCCACCGTTGAGCCAGTCGTTGCCGGCGCCGCCGCAAACCGTGTCGTTGCCTGCGCCCGCGGTGACCCGGTCATTACCCGATCCGGCCGTGATGACGTCGTCCCATTGCGTGCCGCGAATGCGATCGTTTCCCGCCGAGCCGACGATGGTGGAGAGTCGCCCGTCGCAGGTCTCGGCGAACGGCCCGAGTCGATCGATAGATGCTCCAACGATGCGCGGACGCGACTGATTGAACGCCACGGTAAGAAGTTCGGCTGCTCGGAACCCACCTCGCTCGTAACCCTCGGCTCGTTTCCAGCGATGGATAGTGAGCAGCGCCACGTCGTTCTTTGTGCCGTCGAGAATGGCGGTGACCGAGCCTCCGCCGGATCCGCCTGGCAGGCCGATGAGCCAGGGGTCTTTATCTTCAACACATGGGCCCGAAGGGCTTGAGCACACGGCGTGGCCCATGCTGTATGACGACGTGCGCCAGTCGTTTCCCGACCAGAACAGGTGCAACCGGCCGTCTGGTCCGGTGACCATCGACGGGTTCTCGTTGACGCCTGCTTCCCAAGGTGCATCGGCGCCGACCAGAGCGGTCTCGGGGGCGGTGAAGGCCAGCCCGTCGGCCCGAAGCTGTCGTGAGCGAATGACCGGAAGACCGTTTCGCGAGGGGTCATCGTTTTTGTAGAGCAACCAATTGACGCCTTGGTCGTCGCGAAACAACGAGGCATCGATGTGGCCGCCACGTGCTGCGTCGCAGGCCAGGGGAAGGTCGAACGGCTGGTAGGGGCCTCCGGGCGATGACGAGATAGCGATGCCGATGCAGCGGTGTGGGTTTCGTGAGCTGTTGGATTTGTCGGTGAAGTACATCACCCATCGACCGTCGAGGAACTCGACGGCGGGCGCCCAGATTTCTCCGGTTCCCCATGCGGGAACCCGGGCGAGCGCATCGGCTTCGGTTTTCCAATTGAGGAGATCGTTGGAGGATTGGGTGGGCACGAGTTGCCCGCCAGAATTTGTGCCGAAAACCCACCAGCGCTCGACGCCTCGAACGATGTGTGGGTCGGGAAGATCACCGGATCCAATAGGCCACGATTCGGGCGCGGTTGGTTGTGCCGTGCTCGCAGAAGTATCGAAAGCGACCGCGACCGTGCAGGCGAAGAGCATCAACAGGAACGCCGGCAATCGGCGGACTGTGGTCAGCTGTGGGCGCGGTGGCAGATGCCGAAGCTTGGGGGAAATGAAGTGGGGGACGATGCATCAAGCGTACCGATTGAGGCGCACTGTCGGTTTGCCTTTCGGGGGAGACAACATCGCCTCCATCCTGTTGGACCGCAGCAGCCAATCGATTCCGCTGTGCCGCACCCCGCTGGGCAGCATGTTTACGCAACGGAAACAGTCGCTACACCGAGCCGACCTCGGGTGGTCACCGCCTCGCAATGTTGGGGCAACGGTTGAGAAATCGGTGGACCTTACGTTCGTGCCATGTCCACTCGCCCGATTCTCGAAGCAAACGGCATTACGGTCCGATTCGGCGACCTTCTTGCCAACGACTCGGTTGACTTCGCGATATATCCCGGCGAGGTGCACGCACTTCTTCCATCACCGCAGGCGGTAGCCGAAACACCCCGCCGCATTACCGAGCAAACCCGGAGAGGAGACCATCAACATGATCGAGCGACCACGAGCCCTCGTCTTCGTCCACGGTGTCGGGATGTGGCCTGAACTTTTTAACCCGATACAGCGCTCGCTGCGGGGCGAGCGGTACCTCTGGACACGGCCCGGGTATGACGATTGTCCCGCAGTGTCATCATTTTAGGAACAGGTCGATGCGCTTGAAATCGTCATAGCAAAGCTGTATCCGGCGGTGCTCGTCGGCGTCAGCGGCGGAGCAACTCTTGCCTTGGCTTGTGCCATTCGAAACGCGCCGGGTTTGCGAGCGGTCATCACCCACGAACCGCTAGTCGGAGCGCTGCAGCCTGACCTTGACGAACGGGTGAGGAAAGCCGGTAAGACTATCTTGGCGTCACAAGACCTTGATGAGGCTCGCCGATTTCTCCAGCGGCTTTACGGTCCTGACAGTTGGAACACAATGCCTTATCAGGCACGCGACTGGGTCGAGACGGTGTTACCTGTGGTCGCGAACGAGATTGCACAGTTTTCCAGTTTTCAGCCTTCGCTTGAGGAGCTGGGGTCGATTGAGATTCCACACCTAACGACGGTTGGTTCACGGTCAGGTGCTGAGCGCCACGCTGTCGCCGAACTCCTTTCCTCCGTCGGTGCTCGCAAGGCGGTCATCGATCGGTCGGGTCACCTCGTTCAGGTCGATAACCCCGAAGCTTTCGTCGGGCGCATCGAGTCGTTTACCGAACGATTCGCGGTGGTGTAAGCGACAGCTG
Organism: uncultured Acidimicrobiales bacterium; assembly: GCA_937934655.1. Lineage (GTDB taxonomy): Bacteria > Actinomycetota > Acidimicrobiia > Acidimicrobiales > SHLQ01 > CALLQB01. The sequence goes on from CALGZB010000008.1 coordinate 32,612, forward strand.
TTGCGTTCACCACTCTCTACTCATAGCCCTACGCATCGAACTCCTTCGTCGCCGCAGGTCGTCAAGCCAACAACTGCGCGTCGAAAAGTTGTGCGTATCGAACCCGCATTTGTTTTTGGGGTTCGAGAAGTGACAGCATCAGCGCATGAGTAGACCATCACGATTCGAAGGAACGATCGCACGCACGGTCCCGGAGTCCGAGGCGTGGTTTGATGTTCCTCCGCATCCGGGCGCCGATGCCCCCAACGTCGTTGTGGTCCTGCTCGACGACACGGGATTTGCTCAGTTCGGTTGCTACGGCTCCGACATCGACACCCCCAACATCGATGCCCTCGCCGCCAACGGTCTGCAGTTCACCAACTTCCACGTGACCCCGCTTTGCTCGCCCACTCGAGCGTCGCTGCTCACCGGTCGGTCGCAGCACGCTGTTGGGATGCGGGCGGTTTCGAACTTCCGCACCGGCTTCCCGAATCAGCTGGGTCACATCACCAACCACGCGGCCACGATGGCCGAGGTGCTGGGCAGCGAGGGATACGCCACGTTCTGTTTGGGCAAATGGCACCTTGCTCCCATGGAGCAATGCTCGGCCGCCGGACCATTTGACCAGTGGCCGCTGGCCCGAGGCTTCGACCGGTTCTACGGGTTCCTCGAAGGCGAAACCGATCAGTTCCACCCCGAGCTGGTGTGCGATAACCATCCCATCGAACCGCCAGCTGGGCCCGACGATGGCTATCACGTGTCCGAGGATCTCATCGATCAGGGCCTGAAGATGGTGTCGGATTCCGTCGGTGTGCGTCCCGACCGGCCCTTCTTCATGTACCTGCCATTCGGCGCAACCCATGCGCCCCACCAAGCTCCCGAGGAATATCTGGCGAAGTACAAAGGGAAGTACGACGAGGGCTGGGATGTCGTGCGAGAACGCTGGTTCAATCGCCAGAGAGAGCTGGGCATCATCCCCGAGGCCACCCAACTCGCCCCACGTAATCCGGGCGTTGATGCCTGGGACGATATGCCGGAGAACCAGCAGAAGTTGGCGGCCAGATTGCAGGAGGCGTTTGCGGCGTTCCTCGATCACACCGACGATCAGATCGGCCGGCTTGTCGAGGGACTACGCAATCTTGACCAGCTCGACAACACTGTCATCGTGGTGCTCGCCGACAACGGCGCATCGCAAGAGGGCGGACCGTTCGGGGTCATGCATGAAATGAAGTTCTTCAACGGGATCTTCGAGTCGCCCGACGAGGTCATCGATAAGCTCGACGACATCGGTGGACCGCACAGCCACACCAACTATCCCTGGGGTTGGGCACAGTGTGGGAACTCGCCATTCAAGTGGTACAAACAAAACACCCATGAGGGCGGTGTGCATGTGCCGATGGTGATGCACTTCCCCGACCGAATCAGCGCGGATCAGGTCGGGTCAATTCGTGATCAGTTCATCAACGTGTCCGATATTGCGCCAACCATCTATGACCTTGTTGGGGTCACCCCGCCCGAGACTTTCCGTGGCGTCGAGCAGCTTCCCGTAACCGGGCATTCGTTTGCGTCGGTGATAGCCGACAAAGAAGCGCCGGCCACCAACACCCTTCAGTACTTCGAGATGGGCGGCAGTCGAGCCCTCGTGGCGGGAGAGTGGAAGGCCGTATGCAAACACACTGCTGGCGCTGATTATGAAACCGAGACATGGGAGCTCTACCACTTGGCCGACGATTGGTCGGAGTGCAACGACTTGGCCGCCGACCAACCCGAGAGGCTCGCCGAACTCATCGACTTGTGGTGGCAAGAAGCCGAACGTCACGGTGTCCTGCCACTCGACGATCGAATGTTCGAGTTGTTCGGTGCTCGCTTCCGTGAGAACTCTCCGCACCCGGTCGACCGTCGGTACGTGTACCGGCCGCCGATGTCGCCGCTTCCCGGGCAGGCATCGGCGGCAATCGGTGGGCGCGCCTTCGACCTCACCGCTCAGGTCACCCGACAGGCCGGCGATGACGGCGTGCTCTTCGCCACCGGCACCGAGAACTCGGGCATCTCGGTGTTTGTGCAGAACGACAAGCTCATTGTTGACTACAACGCGTTCGACGATCACACCATTGTTGAGTCGAGCACCCCGGTACCCGACGGTGAGTCGACCTTGCTGGCGCAGTTCCGTCGAGGTGAAGGTCGCAGCGGTACCGTCTGCCTCTTCATCGACGGTCAACCCGTGGGTGAAGCCACCACCGACCTCTATATGCAGATGATCTCGTCGGTTGGTCCGAGTGTTGGCTACGACCACGGCTCGCCGGTATCTACCCGCTACCAAGCACCGTTCCCCTTCGCCGGCGAGCTCCACGAGGTAGTCATTCAGCTCGTGTCACGCCAAGACGCCGAAGCC
>CALGZB010000009.1 GCA_937934655.1 uncultured Acidimicrobiales bacterium
AGGTGGAGGTGGGGGGACATAGCGAAGCGCCGGAGCCGGTCGGTTTCAGCCCTGGGGGGCTGAAGCCCTTACCGAGTTACTTCGTAACTCGCGTCGAGGGAGCAGAGGGAGCAGAGGAAGTAGAGGGAGGGAGCGAGGTGTCGTGCCGGAGGTCGCGGAGGCCGAGGTGTAGGTGGGGGGACATAGCGAAGCGCCGGAGCCGGAGGCGGAGAAAAGCAATTACGTATCGATGGCTACGCCGAGGAGGCGGCCTCGGGTAATGGCTTTCATTCCTCGGGTGAGGCTGAAGAGGGCGATGGTCCAGGCGACGAGCCCGATCCAGAGCGATGAGACGCCGGCGCCGAAGAGGGCCCCGGTGCTTTGGCTGTAGGCGACGCCGATGAGCGGGAGGGTTACCAGGCCTGAGGCTTGGTGGGCGGCGGCCGTGCTCTTTACCCGGGCCGAGAGGCGAAGGACGAGTGAAAGGGTGAGCAGGAGGAAGGGTGGCATGACCCAGAGCATGAGTGCCCACCATTGGGCGGTGGGGAAGAACCAGCCGCCGACTTCGGGGCCGACCACGGTGTTTACCAAGATCGAGTAGGCGCCGAACCCAACGAGGGTGGTGGCATAGCCGGGCACGAAGCTGGCGATGAGCTTGCCCATGTAGATCTCTTGGGCGCCGGCGGGGGAGTGGGCCAGAAATTCGCCGGTGCCGCGTTCGCGTTCGCCCACGATGGTTGATGAGCCAACGGCGGTCGAAATGGTGAGCGGTACCACGATGGCAACCGGTGCAAAGAGGAAGACGGCGAGGGCGTAGGAGGTGCGGCCGGCGTCGGTGTCACCTTGGATCTGTTCCTGGGCGGTAGCTGGAAGGACCTTGATGGCTTGGCTTACCTGGGCGACGGCGTCGACATCGCCCAAGCTGGTGATCGAGATCAGCAGCACGAACGGGATGATGAGGAAGAACATCGACCCGAGAATCGCCATGGGGATCCAGAAGTCTTTGGCACCAATGAGTTGGCGCAGGTCGGTGCGGGCAACGGTCTTAACGTGATGCCAGTTCATGCCAGCTCTCCGGTCTCTAGGGTTTCTTCGGTATCGGCGATGAGTCCTTCGGCTCGTGCTTCTTTGCGCACGGCGAAGTAGAGGTCTTCGAGGCCCGGTTCGAACGGTTCAACTTTGGTGATTCGGGCTCCGCTTGAGGTGAGTGCGGCGATGATGTCTGGAGTCCGGTCGGCGTCGTCGAGGCGAAGTTCGGCGCCCATGAGGTCGTCGGTGAGCGTTGTCGAGATCACGCCGGGCATCGAGAGCGCCGCTTCGATTGCTCCGGGTGCGTCGCATCGAATCTGCACGATGGCTTGGGGCCAGAAGCGGTTGGTGAGGTCTTCGGGGGCTCCGCCGATGAGGTCGCGTCCGCCGTCGAGCATGACGATTCGGTCGGCGAGTCCTTCGGCTTCGGCGAGATGGTGGGTGCACATGACCACGGTTGTGCCGTTCGCGGTCATCTCGCGAATTAGGTGAAGTACGGCGTGGGCCGACTCGGGGTCGAGGCCTGAGGTCGGCTCGTCGAAGAGGAGAAGTTCGGGTTCGTGCAGGACCGATCGGGCCAGCGCAAGGCGGGTCTTCATGCCGGTCGAGTAGCCGCCGACGGGCAGGTCGAGTGCATGTTCGATACCGAAGCGGGCGGCGGCTTCGCGGATCTTCGCTTCTTTGTTGCCGGTGACTTCGTACAGGTCGGCGGCGTAGTCGAGGTTATGCCAGCCCGAGAGCCGGTCGTACAGCGCAGGGTTGGCCGAAACGACGCCGCATCGGCTGCGGACATCTTCGCCATGTTCCAGGGGGTTGACGCCGAATACCTGAACCGTGCCTTCGTGCGGTGCCAGGGCGCCGGTGATGGTGCGGATTGCGGTGGTTTTGCCGGCGCCGTTGGGTCCGAGGAGAACGGTGATTCGCCCGGTGGGAACCTCGATGGTGAGGTCGTTGAGTGCTTGTACCTCGCCGAACGATCGGTAGACGTTTCGCACAGCGACGGTGAGGCCCTGCGGCGAGTCGTGGCTATCGGTGCCCAGGCGTGAGGTTCCGGCAGTTTGTTTGGCTGCAGCAGGCTCGGGGGCAGGTCGGGTTGATTGGGTGCTCGTCTCCATCATCGAGTGATCGACGCATTTGGCGCCGACCTGTAGCGCTTAGCAACCGCGTTTCAGTGTGACGGACTTCAGCGTGGCGCCCCACTCGTAGACCGAACGCTTTAGGGGCGAGCTGGCATGGGCAACGTCCACCATTTGCAACGTTGCATCGCCGCACCGGTTGAAGAGGCGTTTGGCCCGAGTTACCTGGTCGGTGGAGGAAACCACGATTAGGTTCTCCCAGCCGCGTTGCTGGGCTAGGAGGGTGGCAGCCCGCGCCTCACCTTGGGTCTTTGCTGGCTGCGGATCGATGCAGATGACCTCGATCGGCAGGCTTTCGCGACCATTGCAGAAACGATTCGCCGTGACCGAACCGCCGTCGCGACCGGGGTCGGCATAGACAATTACCGAAGCAAGTCCGGCCTGCGCCAACTCGGCGCCCTTAGTAGTTCGGTCGCCTCCGCCTGCGAGCACGATGATTGCGTCTGCTTTCGCCGGTGCGTCAACGACGACGGGGGAGAGGAACCAGTGGTTGGTGAGGAGTAGAAACACGAGCGCGCCGGCGAAGCAGATGACCGCCAGGGCCAGTCGTCGGGTGCGTTTGTTTTGGGTCACAACAAAAGGATCGGCACGCAACGGGCTTCAATTGACGACCGGTTTTACGACGGACTCTTCAGCCGTCTTGGCGGGAGTGTGTCGGCGCGCACGGATTGTGACTGCTGACCCCGATATCCGCTGTTCAGGTGGACAGAAAAGGGTCGAGAATAGACCTATGAGTATCCCGACCAGAAAGCTGGCGCAACCCGTCCGGCTCCTTCAATCGTTCACCCGCCAGGGTGCGCTAGCCAGAGTGCGTTCGCTGCAGCCGACTCGGCTGCCCGTTCCGGTTCGGCCGCTTCGTATGGCGGTCTATTTGGCTTCGGGTTCGATTCTTATTGGCCTTGGCGTCAGCTTTCTTGTGCATGGCCGTCTTGGTCTCCCGCCCTACGACGTCATGCTGTCGGCTATCCGGGTTCACACCGGTCTCAGCCATGGTCAGTCGGCATGGGCTGCAGCCGCGGTGCTATTTAGTGTTGCGTCGCTTCTTGGACGTCCGCCGAAACCGGCAGGCCTTGCGCTTGCGTTCCTGAACGGGTTCTCGGTCGACGCGTTTGGTGCGTTGCTCGTTGACCCGGACTCCATGGTGCTTCGTATCCTCTTTGCCGGGATGGGCATGTTGGCCATCACCACGGGCCTGGCGCTCGTTATTTTCTCGGGTACAACCGGTGGTGCCTTCGATCTTCTTATGCAAGCCGGCGCCGATCGAGGTTTCGAAGCGGTTCGGGTCCGGACAATTCTCGAAGTGTGCGTGATTGTTGGTGGTGTCGCCGCTGGCGGTACCGCTGGCATCGCCACCGCAGTCTTCGCCGTTGTCGTTGGTCCGTTGCTCCGACTGGTAAGCCAAGCGCTCGCCGACCATCGCAATGGGCGACACGATCGCCTGGTGGCCGAGGGCGGTCCGAATGGTGATGCCCTCGAGCCCCACGCGCTCGAACTTCTGGGTGAGGCCGTAAGCCGCTAGTTGGTCCGCCACCAGGAGGTTCTTCCCTTGTGGTTGGTTCCGATAGAGGTCACGTTCTACCGTGGCGTCATGTCTGAATCGCAGGGTGTCACAGAGCCCGCCGAACACCGTGAATACCGTCTAGCGGCCCGTGCCTGGCTCGAGGCAAATGCCGAGCTCAAGACCGGGGTCGACGACTGGTCGACGCAAAAGACCCACGTCGACCCTGAAGCCCTCGTTGCCTACTTCGAGCGGTGTAAGGCCTGGCAGAAAACCACTGCGGAGGGCGGCTACGCGTCGATCACCTGGGACAAGGCGCACGGTGGGCAGGGTGGCGAGTCGTGGCAGGCCAGCATCTACAACGAGGAAGCGGCGGCGTTCGATGTCACCAATGGCTTTCTCGCAGCGACCAACGCCATGCTCGGCACCGCATTGCGGTTTCATGGCACCGAGGATCAGAAGCTCACCTACTTGCCGCCAATGGTGCGGGCCGATCAAACGTGGTGCCAGCTGTTTAGTGAACCGGGAGCCGGTTCGGACTTGGCTGGTCTTGGCTGTCGAGCAGAACGCGACGGCGACATCTTCCGGTTGAACGGCCAGAAGGTCTGGAACTCGATGGCCCAGGCGGCCGACTGGGGTTTCATGCTCGTGCGCAGTAACCCCGATGCGCCGAAGCACAAAGGAATCACCTTCATTCTGGTCGATATGTCGTCGCCCGGCATCGAGGTTCGTCCGCTGGTTCAGCCCAACGGTCAGGCTCATTTCAACGAAGTGTTCTTCGATGATGTCGATGTTCCGGTTGCCAATGTGGTGGGCGAGATCGACGCCGGCTGGTCGGTGGCCAAGACCGTGCTTATGGCCGAGTCACAGTTCATCGGGACGTCGGGCGGCCGAGAGGCCAGCGCGGTACTCATCGACCTGGCGCAGCGTCGGGGTGTGAGCGACGATCCGGTGGTGCGCCAACAGCTGGCTCAGGCGGTTATCAACGACCGGATCCTTCGCCTGCTCTCGCAGGTACTGATGGATGCGCTTCGCAGCGGAAAGCCGGCACCTATCGATGGGGCGCTTCTCAAGTTGAAGCTGGCCTACAACCGGGTGGGACTCGGCAACACCGCTATGGCCATCATGGGGCCGGAAGGTTTGGTCGAGGTCGGCCCCGACAGCACCTTCGCCATGGAAGAGCTCATTGGTCGTTTCCATGTGAGTATCGGCGGCGGAACCAACGAGGTTGGCAAGAACAACATCGGCCATCGCATGGGTCTACCCCGAGAACCAGGTGTAGCAATCGACACCCCCTGGAAAGACATTCCCCGCTAAAAACCCGAACTGGTCGAAAAACTGGCTGCTGCAGCAGCCAGAAATTCGACCAGAACGAGATATTGCTCGACTTGTCCAAAATGGAAAGACGCCCCGTGCAGTCTCCGGAGAGTTGCACGAGGCGTCCTGGGTCCCGCCGCCGTCTTGTCAGACCGAGCTGCAAAGGTTGCTAGGCATTCGGTGGTTTCGCCCTGAGGTGAAACCGACTGACGTTGAGCTGTTGCTGTTGACGCTAGCTGGCATCGTCCCCGTTTACCACCAGCTCGGAAGCGGCGTCTACGGGAGTATCAGCGGCCTTGCGGTTGAGTACCTCAAGGATGTTGATGCCGGTAGCGGTTTCAATCTGTTCGGTGATCGAGATCACGGCTGCTGGCATTTGGCTAGCAACGCCGGGGATACCGCCGCCACCCGACCCATTGTCGATAACCGTAATTTTGTCGATGTCGATGCCGTTGACGGTCTCGACGATTGAAGCAACGAGCTCGGGGAGCATGTTGAGGACGAAGATGTCCTTCGCGTCGGGGCCCGCATCTCGGTACTGGTTGCTGAGGTTCTCGAACACCGCAATCTGGGCGTTGCCGTTCTCGGTAATGTACGCAGCGCTACCGATGGCTTCGAGCTCGGCGGCTTCCCGCTTTGCCCGGGCCGGGGCGACGACGTCAGCTTCGAGACGACGCTTCTGAAGTTCGATGCGTTCGGTCTCGAGTTGCTGTTCGGCGGTGACCTTTGCTTGCTCACCGGCAACTGCTGCCCGGTTCTCCGAGGCTACGGCTTCGGCATCGAGTTCGGCTTGGCGAACACGAAGCTTGTTGGTTTCCTCGGCAATAGCAAGGTCGGAATGGACTCGGGCGAGCTGACCACGCTGGCGTGAGAACGCTTCGGCCTCTTCAGCGTCAGCACTTTGTTTTGCTTCGGACTCACGAGCTTCGGTGAGTACCTGGGCGGTACGACGGCGACCAACGGCCTCGAGGTATCCGACCTGGTCGGTGACGTTCTGAATCTTGAGGACATCGAGATCGAGTCCCAAGGTCTTCATGTCGTCATCCGCCTCATCGATGAGGGTCTGGGCAAACTTGAGTCGGTCTTCGTTGACCTCTTCAGGGGTAAGCGTCGAGAGCACGCCACGAAGGTTGGCTTCGAGGTTCTCTTTGGCGACCTGCTGAATGTACTCGGGGGCCCGGCCGAGGAATCGCTCTACCGAGTTGGCAAGAATGCCCTCGGTGCTCGAGACCTTGATGTTGGCCACACCTTGCACATCGAGAGGGATTGCGCCCTTCGAGTATGCGTTACTCACCGATACATCGATGGGAATGGTGTTGAGGTTCATGTAGTCGACCTTTTCGATCAACGGCACACGAAGGGTACGCCCGCCCTGGATCACCCGGTAACCAACGGTCTTCCCATCGGGATCGACCCGGTCCTTACCCGAGATGATTGCCACCATGTTGGGTGGGACGATGATCACAAGGCTCTTGAAGGCAGCCAGTGCTGCCATGATGATGAGCGCCAATACGACGACGATGCCAAGTACCACTGTCATTCTGTCTCCTTGAGTTGTTCGGTATTTGCCAGATCAAGCGCCGCCACTCGGGCAGTGCCGTTCTGTACTTCCACCACGACGACGGAATCCCCGACGCCGAACGATCCGTCACTGTTGAAAGGGACTGCCACCATGAAGGTGGGTTGCCCGCTCAGGTCCGCACGGATACGACCTTTTTGACTTCCCGAGATGGGAAGGATGACCTTTGCTGAGTGCCCCTCGATATCTCGTGAGAGACGCTGCGATGAACTGCCCGTTCGCTTCAGATAGCTGAAGAGCTGAGCGTTGAGCGCTGCTGATACGAACCCAAGTCCGAGTGCGAGGATCAGCGTGATAACAGCGCTGCTGCCGAGTGTTCGGAAGATGATTCCTGAGATTCCGAAGAAGAACAGGAAGAACACGACCGACCGAAAGGACAGCAGCGAGCTAACAAACGAGCCAACTGCGTCGACCGCTGTTTCGCCGGTGTCGGCGGAATCGAAGTCGGCTTCAGCGTCGAGATCGACGCCCGAGTCTCCTCCGAGGTCAATGCCGGTATCGGTGTCGAGCTCGAGACCTCCGCCGACGTCGACGTCTGTGTCGAGGCCTCCGAGAATCATCGGGATAACAAACAGACCGCCGAATATGGCAGCTGCGAGATACATGATCATCATTGCTTTTCCCCCTTGCCTTTCATAGTTGATTTCTTCGCCGGCTTCTTCTTTGCCGGCTTCTTTCGTCTTGGTTTCGCTGACTCGGTTTCTGTTGGCTGTGTTCCGTCGAGGACGGCATCGACGCCGTCTCGAACGTTTCGCCAGTCGGCCTCCCAGAAGCGGAGGATCTCTCGACCGTCGTCGGTCGCGGTGTAGTACTTGCGGGCTGGCCCGGAAGTCGATGCGACCAACTCCGACTCGATGAAGTCGTTCTTCTCGAGTCGCTTGAGAACCGGATAGATGCTGCGCTCGTGGGCGATGACCCAGCCGCGCTCGTTGAGATTTTGCACCATGCCGTAGCCGTAGTTGGGAGCCTCGGCGATCGTGGCCAGGAGGCACATGTCGAGGACTCCCTTCATGATCTGAGCATGGTGCCCATCAGTGCTGTATACCATGTAATGAATAGTACTCATTAATGGTGAATAGTCAAGAGAATTCGCGCGCTGAGCAGGGGATAGGTGAGTTACCCGGGAGTAGCGCCTACGCCCCTCCCAGAATGAAAAATGAAAAAGCCGCCCGGTTTCCCAGGCGGCTTCTTCACATTGTTTCAAAATGATGGTTGCACAACGCAGCGCTGGCGCCGCGAGGGGTTACATGTAGAGCACGAGGCCTTGGTAAATCAACGATGGTTTCTCCGCATCAACAACATGAACAGCGGTTTCGGTCTTCACAAGGGTTCCGGCGCCTTTGGCCTCAGCGCTCACCAAGCGGGTGCGGGCCTGCACCGATGCTCCCGCCGGAACTGGCGCCATGAAACGAAGCTTGTCGGCGCCGTAGTTCACCGCACCGGAGATACCGGTGATCTTGAACGGGTCGCTGGTGCGAAGCGATGGAAGCATGCTCAGCGTCAGGAACCCGTGAGCGATAGGCCCACCGAACGGTCCAGCATTGGCCTTCTCGATGTCGACATGGATCCACTGATGATCGCCAGTGACATCGGCGAACGTGTTGATCATGTCTTGGGTGACCTCGACGGGCGGACCGAAGTCGCCAAACTCCTCGCTAGCAGCGCTATTGAGGGCATCGATGTCGTTAAACGGGATCTCAATTTTCTCACTCATGACGCAGTTTCTAGCAGCTAGCTGCCAAAACCCTGAAGCTTCAGACCGACGATGACCGCGACACTGGTTGGCCTGCGGTTTTGCTTCATGTGACACTTCATGCGTGCTTCGAATACTTCTCGTTCTTCCTGGCCTTCTGTTTCTAGGGACGGTTCCGGCAGCTGCCGCCCAAACGGGTTGTGCCGGCCGGGAAATTACGGTCTTTCTCGAAGATGGCGATGTTCCGACCGACGGCGACGACGTCATTGCGGGAACCTCGGGGCGCGACGTCATCAACGCCGGCGCTGGCGACGACGTCATTTGCGGCCTCGGCGAGAACGACTCGATCTTCGGCGGATCGGGCAATGACACGATCATCGGTGGCCGGGGCCACGACATTCTCACCGGCGGACTGGGCGACGACACCCTGGTTGGCGGCCGGGGCCGAGATCTGCTCGTAGCTGGCCCAGGCGCCGACATCATGCGTTCTGGCGCCGGTAGTGACTGGTGCACCGATGAGGGCGACATCAAGGGATGTGAGGATGTTGTGCCCGGTGCCGCCGGCGAGGGTGACGCACCGACTCTCGCATCACCGGTCGACCGGTTTGAGGTCGGCTCACGCTATGGGCTGCGGCTCCACCCAATTCTCGGTTACGAGCGGATGCATAACGGCGTCGACTTCCGAGGGTCGAAGGGCGACAAGATTCGGGCAACCGCCGATGGCGTCGTCATTGCGGCCGGGAAATCCGGCGGATTCGGAAAACGAGTGGTTATCGACCATGGCAATGGCTACTCGACGCTTTCGGCGCACATGTGGCGGATTCGCGTGGCCGAAGGCGACAATGTCGCCGCTGGCGATGTCATCGGTCGAGTCGGCAGCACCGGCTTATCGACCGGTCCACACCTGCACTTCGAGGTAAGCCTCGGTGCAATACGCCTCGACCCGCTTCTGTTTCTCGAGCCTTGAACTCTGGCTGTTGGTTAGAAGAGGGAGAGCGCGTCGAGGTGGCGGACTTGTTCGCCGGCCCGGCGGATCATGACCATGAACATGTTGTCGCCACGCTCGGTCTGCTTGACGCCAATGGAGCCGAGGATCGTGATGAGCGGCCCTTGAAGCGACCCTAAGCGGTAGTCGTTCCAGCACTGATCGAAGCTGTAGTCGGTGACGCCGTAGCTGAGAAGAGCCTCGTGATACACCCGCACGAGATCGGCCTCGTGTGCAGCACGCACATCGGGTTCAAGGCTACTGCCGAGGAAGTACGCGGTGTCTCGTAGCGGGGGCCCGGGGCGGAAGGTCTGCCAGTCGACCGTGGTTACCGGCGGACACGCATCGGTCGTGCCGAACAAGAGGTTGTCGAGGCGGTAGTCGCCGTGCACGATGCTGTTGAAGCCCGTGTCGAACTGATCCCACGCGATCACCCGTCCGGCGAATTCGGTGGCCATCTCTTTGTCCTCATCGGAGAGTCGGTCGGCGTAGCGGGTGACGAATTCGGGGGTGAACGCCGCCATGAACTCCGCAAGGAGAGCACCATCCGAATTGCCCCCCATCGATGGATGATTCAGAAACTCCGAGTTCCAGAGAGGCCCGTGGAAACCGGCCAGATTTACCAACGCTGCTTCGGCGTGCTCGATCGAGCAGCCACCGAGTTGATCGCCCTGCTCGGCGGGAGCCATGTCTTCGAGGATCAGTGTGAACTCTTCGGGTTCGCCTGCCTGGGCGTAATACGAGACTGGTGTGCGGCCCTCCACCATCGGCGTGATCTCTTGGTAGAAACCGACCTCTCGGGCGTACCCGCCGCTGCCGCCGGCTGAACGGCTGTTGGGGTCGGTAGAGGGGAACTTGCCGACCACGCTTGGCGGAGCGTCGACTGATTCGTCGCTGTAGGTGAGGGTGATGCGGGAGCTGTCGGCCATTTGCCCAGTGCCAACCGGCGCAACCGAAACCTCGGTGACGGTGGCATCGATACCCGCTGCTTGAAACGCCTGGGTGATCCACTCGGGCGTGACATCGGCGGCGGAGTCGAGGACGGGTGGCGGTGTAGCGGTCATGAGATCCAACCATAGTGATTTCGTCACCAGCGCCGCGAACCTGCTTGGATACTTCGATGAACGTTCTCGTAATGGGTGGCTCACTCTTCAATGGCCGATCGCTCGTGCATCGTCTGGTTGCCGATGGCCACGAGGTAACGGTTTCGAACCGCGGGCGCACCGAAGCTGATCTTCCTGGTGGGGTCGGGCGGATCGTTGCCGACCGAACTGACCACGACGCCACTCGGGCCGCCTTGGGCGGAAAGCAGTTCGACGCAGTTGTCGACATGAGCGGTTATCACCCCGAAGACGTTGAGTTAATGATCGAGATCTTCACCGGCAACGTTGGTCACTACATCTTTGTCAGCTCGACCACTATCTACAGCAGCGGCAAGGTCGGAGTTTACGACGAGACCGATCCGGTCGACCGTGGCGTTGATCAGAACGAGTACGCGCTGCACAAGATCTTGGCCGAAGACATTCTTTTCGCAGCGCATCGCGACGACGGGTTTCCTGCCAGTGTTGCGGCCCTGAGCATGGTGCTGGGTCCACACAACGCCATCCCGTCACGCGAGCAGCGAATGTTTGCCCGTATGCGAGACGGCCGGCCGATTCTTGTGCCGGGCGACGGTTCGACGAAAGGGCTTATCGGTTTCATCGAAGATCAATCGAATGCGTTGTCGTCGATGCTTGGTGTCGAAGCAACCCTTGGTCGCCGTTTCAACGTGACTGGCAATGATCCGCACGATGATCGCCGCTACATCGAAGTCTGTGCAGCTTTGGCCGGGGCCACCCCAGAGCTCCACGAAATCCCATCGCAGATCGTCGATGATCTGTGGGACGCCAAGATCCGAGTCGCCGCCGACCAAGGCCCTCGGGTTGGGCTCGACATTCGACCGACCGACGCAGCCCTCGAGCGGGTGCTTCCGCACCTGTCAAAGTTTCAGATTGCCACGCTCGTACAGCGACTTCAGCCCAACCTGCACCGTTGGGATCACGACACGGTGTTCGGTGTCGAGGCGCTCAGAGAGGCAACCGGCTGGACGCCGGCATTCACCTTCGAGCAGGCCATGGAACAGACCTACGAGTGGTGGATGGCCACGCCAGCGGTCAACGAGATCCACCACGACTTCGCGTGGGAAGACGAGATCCTAGGTCTTCTCTAAGACCCTGGCTTGTCGAACATTCCGATGACGAGCACGCTGTCTTTCGAAAGATCGGTCTCCGCATCCATCCCTTCGATCTGAGCGAGGTCGACAACACGCGCCTGAGGTAGGAGGTCTACAGGAACCTCACGAACCTCAATCGACGTGCGGATTGCCTGAGCCGCTGGCGTTCCGGCCGGGATTGCTTCGGTAACGACATAGGCCAACTGGGGCGGAGCCACCACGCTGGGCTCTTCAGCCAGAATGTTCTCGGCAGCTTCATCGAGCTCACCCGGGTCGATCTGGTCGAGTCGCTTGATCGCTTCTGCCAGATAGCTGCCGAGCTCAACGAAGCTGGCCGGTTCGGCGGACGATGGTCCGTCGGCCTCCACAATAGCCATTGCCCGCATTCTGCCGTTGGCCGCCAAAAGTACGCGTCCGATAATCTCGGACTCGTTGCCAAAGAAAAGTCCGATCTCGATCGAAACCTCGTCCCACAGCCCAGAGGTTTGGCCCTCAACGATCCTTGCCTGAACGACGGATTCGTCACCGAGCGAGCAGTCGACCCAGGCCGTTGCCGTTGTCAGGGCGTCGTCTGCGTTGTCGCCAACGTCGGCGACACCGATGCCGAGTTCGGTATTTGATTCGAGATTCTCGTAGCGCGCAACGAACTGCTTCGTGATCGGCCCGAACAGTGATCCGCACGCTTCACTTCGGGTTGTCGGGCCATCCGACGTGATGCCCTGAAGCGTCCAATCATCGCCGAGTGTCTCGGCCGACGGGAGCGCCTGACGAAGCGGGTGGTTTCCCTCGACGAACCCGATGGCGGCCTCGCCGGTTCGCGGCGTCGAAGCATTGCGCGGATCGGTGTTCCCGCAGCTTGTTGCAATCAACCCGATGAGAACTAGTGCTACAAGCAGCAGGGTGTTTGGCCGCAGGGTCGTGCGGCGCCCCTTCGGTCCGGTGAGATCTTTCGACGTCATGTCTGGGTATCGGCCGCCTGCCGACCCAGCTGAACGACGTTCCAATGCCGGGGGTTAGTGGCCCTTGACGTAGTCGGGACGAGGGTCGGCTTGTACTGGTTTGCCGTCAGCGCCTACGGCCATGAAATTGGCGCGCCAGTCATCGGTGCCCCACACGGCGGGTGCCTGAACGG
>CALGZB010000010.1 GCA_937934655.1 uncultured Acidimicrobiales bacterium
CGCAACGCCGAGGTCGACGATCGCAACGCCGCCGCTCTTGAGTGGCTCGACCACGCCTTCGCCACCGCCGACGACCAGGAAGCCCGCGGCGTCGTTATCTTCCAGCACGCAAACTCGTTCAACCTGCTGGGTGAACCCCGCGTCGAACACCAAGGGTTCGTCGACCGTCTGGCGCAGCTCGCCAGTGAGTTCAACCGTCCGGTGCTGCTCATCGAAGGCGACACCCACTTCTACCAAATCGATCGACCGTTATTGAACACCACACCACGGGCGCGCAAGTTGCGCCGCATCGTTGTGCCGGGGACAACGGTCGACGAGTTCCTTCGTGTCACCGTCAACTTCAGCCGCAAGAATCTCTTCACGGTGAAGCGGATACCGGTACCGGCCTGATGTCGCCCACTTCTTTCCCTGTAGAGCCACCGGCGACCCCCTGGGTGTTCCCGCCCATCGATCCCGTTGACGACCAAGAACTTCTGGCCATCGGCGCCGACCTTGAGCCCGGAACTATTCTTGCGGCGTATCGAAGGGGCATGTTCCCGATGCCGGTGGAGACCAACGGCGATATTGGCTGGTGGTCGCCGGAGCCGCGGGCTGTGCTGCCTCTCGATGAGTTGCGGGTCACAAAGTCCCTTCGTCGCAGCTGCCGCCGCTACCGCACCACTATCGATCAGGCATTTGGGCAGGTGGTAGAGCACTGCGCCGACCCGTCTCGGCCGCACGGTTGGATCGACGGTCAGATTCGGGCCGCCTATGGCCGCTTGCACGAACTTGGGTGGGCGCACAGTGTTGAGACGTGGGACGGCGATAACTTGGTCGGTGGGTTGTACGGACTCTGTATCGGCGGCCTATTTGCAGGTGAGTCGATGTTTCACAACGCCACCGATGCGTCGAAGGTTGCGCTGGTGACGTTGGTCGAGGCGCTGAGCGACGGGAAACCACGACTACTCGACGTGCAATGGAATACCGATCACCTCACCACGCTTGGTGTTATCAGCTTGCAGCGGGCCGACTACCTCGCACATCTCGGTGGGGTGCTTGCCACCCCGCTTCCGTCTGCGTTCGTGGGCGGTTCGGCCCCGGAAACAACACCACACCAGTAGGCTGAGCGCTCACGTTTTCTTTAGTTCTGGGCAACCTCGCCGATGGATAGACAATGAATTCTCGATCTGTACTCGCTGTTGGCCTGGGTGTTCTCGGTCTGATTCTTGGTGTCGTCGCGGCAACCTCGGGGTCCGGCGTATTCGCCGTTCTCGCTGGTCTTGCTGCGGTTGGCGCAGGTGGACTGGGCATGCTTCCAGACGCCCTCGGTGGTGCTGCTAGTGCTGCTGGTTCCGACGCAAAGTCGGTTACCGAACTCGAGGAGGCCCTTGCTTCGCAGGTGCAAGCCCGTATTGCGGCCGAAGATGCAGTGAAGAGCCTTGGGGCTCAGTTGGCAAAAGCCCAAAACCCTCTCGAAGGCACGATTGAGGCGGCCGAATCGGTTGTTAATAGCAAGGCGATCCTCACCGACCCTGAAACCGGCCTCTTCACCGAGGACTACTTCAATGTGTCGATCAATGCCCGGATCGCTGCTGCCCGACGCCATCTTCGTCCGGTAGCGATTGCCGTTGTTGAAGTTGTTCGCCTCAGCGAAGGCGATGATGAAGCGGCCGACGCAAGCCTTGTAGCCGACGCAATCACCAAGACACTCCGTGAGGCCGATACGTCGTGTCGCATGGAAGATGGCCGTTTCGGTCTGGTTCTCGAAGATACGCCCGAAAATGGCGCCATCTGGACGGTCGAACGTATCCGCCGCGAGATCAACGAACACGAGAGCGATCTCACGATGCGCGCCGGCGTAGCCTGCTACCCAAGCCACGCATTCGACTCTGCCAACCTGCTCCTTCAAGCCAATGCAGCGTTGAAGGGCGCAAGAGAGTGGCAGCAAGACCGGATCGAAGTAGCCAACCCTTCTTAAGGGCCGCTGCGGCTTCGCCTCCGCTCTGCGCTTCGCTATTTCCCTCTACCGGAGTTCCCTCTACCGGCGCTCTCGGCCTCCGCTAGCGCTACGGCACGACTCTCCACTGATGGGCCCACTCCGACAAGCCTCCAAACGCGTCCGCGGACGCGTCCACCTGGCACCAAACCACCACTTTGGTGCCAGGTGGAAAAACCCATGTTTGGTTCCAGGCACCAGGTTGGGTACCCCTTGTTGGAAGACCGGGTTGGGCTGTTAGGTCCTGGGGAACTTTGGGGTGTTGAACCAGCGGCCGCTGAAGCGCCAGGCGTTGTTTTCCTGGGTCTTCTTTTGGGGCTGCGGTTTTGGCCACAAGGCTTCGTAGGCCGCAAGGATCGCGGCCATTTCTTCGTCGGTAGCTGCTGGGCTGACCTCGACCGGGCCTGATGGGCCGACCGCAATTGAAGGTTCGCTGGCTGTGCCTTGGCTCATAGCGGGACGTTTCCGTGCTTGCGCTGTGGAAGCTCTTCGACCTTGGAGCCCAGCATCCGAATTCCTTGCACCAGTTTGATGCGGGTTTCGGCGGGGTCGATGACATCGTCGACGTACCCACGCTCGGCTGCGATGTAAGGGTTGGCGTTGCGCTTGGTGTACTCGTCGATGAGTTCGGCGCGCTTGGCAGCCGGATCGGCAGCACCCTGAAGTTCGCGGCGGTAGATGATTTCGACGGCGCCCTGAGGGCCCATAACGGCAAGCTCGGCCGATGGCCATGCCAGCGAGTAGTCGCAGCCAACCGACTTTGAATCCATAACCACGTAGGCGCCGCCGTAGGCCTTGCGGGTGATGACCTGCATACGAGGCACGGTTGCCTCGCAATAGGCGTAGAGCAGCTTGGCACCGTGGCGAATAATGCCGCCGTGCTCTTGGTCGACGCCGGGCAGGAAGCCGGGAACGTCGACGAAGGTAACGATGGGGATGTTGAACGCATCGCAGGTACGAATAAACCGAGCGGCCTTTTCGGAGGACTCGATATCGAGAACGCCGGCCAGCACCTTGGGCTGGTTACCCACAACGCCGACGGGCTTGCCGTCGAGTCGGGAGAAGCCACAGACGATGCTGCGTCCCCAAGC
>CALGZB010000011.1 GCA_937934655.1 uncultured Acidimicrobiales bacterium
CTGTCTTGGATGATCAGTTTGTCTGCTTCGTGATCGCCGAGGTTGAGTTCGAGGCCGTAGAGGCGTTGCAGATCGATAGCGAAGACATCGTTGGTGCCGGTTCTTCTGGCGGCAACCATTCGGCCCACGATTGCAACGACCTCGAGGTCGTGGGCGCCCACCCGTGGGTTGAGCGGGTAGGGGCGAACCTCTGCCCAAACCGGTTCGTCTGCTGCAGGGTTTCGCCAATCGGTGCTGTTGGAAACAACGCGACTGTCGTTGTGATGGCTGAGCAGATTGTTGACTTCGAACGCCAACGGATCCAGGCGGTTTGCGATCTCGTCGTCGGGAAGCGGCTGGCCGAGGCCAGTGAGCTTTCGAGAAGCCGAGACTGACTGTGGGATATGAAGCGACGTTGTGACGAGGTCTTCCGCAATCCGAACCGAGTAGCCGTCGGCCGCTTCGGCAACAATCCTCGCCTGCCATGCGCCCTGTTCCAGCAGGCGCTTCTCCACCCGAACCGACGTGCTCGTGCCGATTTTGACCGATCCGTCGCGAAACGCTGCGAGGTAGAGCAGGTTGGGTTGTTGAAGGTGCTCGGCCATAGCCGAGTCGGTTACCCGCGAGGGTTCGGTATGAGCATGGTGGAGCTGTGAAGCGAATATGGCCTCGGCCACTGAGCAGCTCGTACATGTACGACTGCGCTCTTCCGGTCGAGAGGTGCAGTCGACGTATCCGACCGATTGGGAGTGGTGGCCCACACACCATCGGACTGGCGTTTCGGCGATCCGGTAGTTGAGGTGCAGGCCGATAGGGGAGATGAGGGTGGAGCTGGCCTCGTCTTCGGTAAGGACCCGAAGCTGAGCGCCGCGATTGGACCACACGGTTGCAAGGATTGCTTGAACTGCTGGCTGCGAGGATCCCGTCACATCACGCAGCATAGATTCTCTGCGGCGAGGTGAAGAACGGCGTAGCGTCATGAGCGTGGAACTGACCCCAATTGAAATTCGAGTGCTTGGATCGCTGGTCGAAAAAGACCGCACCACACCCGACTCGTATCCGCTGAGCACCAACGCGTTGTTGGCCGCTTGCAACCAGAAGACCAGCCGCGACCCGGTGATGGCGTTGAGCGCTGCCGATGTCGATACCGCGATGCTCGAGCTCCGTCGGCGTGAACTTGCGCGCACGGTGAAGGGGGCCGGTGAGCGGTCGTACAAACACCGTCATGTGTTTCAGCAAGCGATGGGACTCGACGACGAGCAGTTGGCCATCCTGTCGGTGCTGATGCTTCGAGGACCGCAGAGTCCGGGTGAATTGAAGACACGCACCGAGCGCTACGTTCCGTTTCCTGGCACCGACGAGGTCGAGCGAGCACTCGGGCATTTGGCGGCTCGGGATGAACCGCTCGTCCGCAATGTTGGCCGCGGGTCGGGGCAGAGTCAGGACCGGTGGATTCATCTCCTTACCGATGGCGACGCGCCAGAGCCGCTAGCAGCCGAGCCCGTCTCGGTCGAGCAGCTCGGGGTAGAGCAGCGTTCTGTAAAGCAGCAGAGTCCGATGGGTAACGCCGCACCTTCGCAAGCGGCTGCAGCGCCGAACAGCGAGGTCGTACTGCTTCGTTCCGAAGTGGCCGAGCTCCGACGGCTGGTCGAACAGCTTTATGAACAGCTTGGTATGGAACTGTCATCCGCCGACGAAGCCGAGTGACCCCCAAACTCTCGATCTCGCAAGCGCGACGCATCGCCTTAGCCGCGCAGGGTTTCGATAGGCCTCGGCCGGCAAAGGTCGACCGTCGTCATCTGCGTCGGATCATGGACACGCTGGGCGTGCTGCAGCTCGACACGATTCCTATCATCGCTCGTCCGCAACACTTGGTTCCGTACTCGAGGCTCGGCGCCTACGACATGGACCTGTTCCAGCGGGTGGCATACACCGACGATGAGTGGTTCGAATCGTGGGCCCATGAGGCCGCGCTCATTCCGATGGACATGGAACCACTCTTTCGTTGGCGGCAGGCCGAAATGTCCGATGAGGGACACTGGTCGGCCCTCGATGCTCCCGAATACGTCGAGCAAGTTCACCGCGAGCTCACTGAACGCGGGCCCCTCTGTGCCGGCGAGCTCAGCGACGCTGGTGAAAAACTGGGGGCCGAGCATGCTTGGGGCGGGCGGTCCCACGGACGGCTGGCGTTAGGGCGTCTGTTTGCGATCGGACGCGCTGGAAGCAGACGTGTCGGTAACTTTGAACGGCAATTCGACGTCATTGAACGCGTTGTCCCGGATCACACCAGGGTGGTGCCGACGCCATCAAAGGAAGATGCGCAGCGAGAGCTGTTGCGTCGATCAGCGATAGCGATCGGCGTGGGAACGGCCGACGACATCGCCGACTACTACCGCATCAAGAACCCGCAAGCCCGGCCTCGCATCGCGGAGCTGGTGGAGTCTGGGGATCTGGTTGAGGTCGAGGTAGTGGGTTGGGGCAAACCCGCCTATCGGGCCCTGGGATCGAAGCTGCCCCGTGCAATCGCTGCCTCAGCATTGCTCTCGCCGTTCGACCCCGTGGTTTGGTACCGAGCCCGAGCCGAGAGGTTGTTCGACTTCCGGTACCGCATCGAGATTTATGTGCCCGAGGCAAAGCGGGAGTTCGGCTACTACGTGCTTCCGTATCTACTGGGCGAAGAGCTTGTAGGCCGCATCGATGTGAAGGCCGAACGAAAGCAAGGTGTGCTTCGTGTGAAGGGCGCTTGGCATCAGCCCACCGACGATTTGTCGGTGGAGGCCGACGAGATTGCTTCCAACCTACAAACCGAATTGCGCTCGCTCGCCGAGTTCCAAGGTCTCACCGAGGTGGTCATCGAACCCCGAGGAAACCTGGCACCGCATCTTTCCTAGGTGTCGCTAGGTGTCGCTAGGTGTCGCCGAGTGCCCCTAGGTGCCGGCCAGGGCCGAAACGACCGGCGCCATCTGGTCGATCGCGTCATAGGAAAATCCGATGTAGGAGATTCCCCAACGCTCCCGCCATTGCTGCACCTGCTCGACACACTGATCGACCGTGCCGATGAGTGCATGGGGCGAGTCGAGGGCCTCTTTGGCTGACAGCCCAAGCGCTGGTCCGAATCCAGCGGCCAATGCTTCGCGGTTGTCGTCGATAGCCGCCATGTGGACGCGTGTCTGAAGTTCGATGTGGTCGAAACGATCGCCTGCCGACGCCCGAATCCACTCGAGTTTTTGGTCGGTGGCATTCGGGGTGGCGGTTGCGCCTGCCCGCTCGTCGATGACGCCAGCGGTAAGGCCCGGGTTAAGTCCGACGATGTCGGCGTGGGCAGCGGCGAGGGTCAGAATCTTTTCCTTGCCGCCGGCAAGCATGATGGGCATCGTCGACTGCTGCGGTTTGGGGAGCCCATTCATGTTGGAGACGTTGTAGAACTCGCCGTCGAAGTCGACCGGATCAGGTCCAAACAGCCCTCGGATAATGGCGACGGCTTCGCCGAGACGACGGATGCGAACGCTGGGCTTGTCGTAGTCGAGCCCCGCCTCGTCATAGTCCGATTTCATCCAACCGGCACCAAGGCCCAGTTCGAGCCGGCCATCGGAGATCAGGTCGAGGGTGGCTGCTTCTTTGGCGGTCATCACTGGATGGCGGTAGTCGTTGGCTAACACCAGGGTGAGGAGGCGCAGCGAGGTGGTGGTCATCGCTGCCGCGGTCAAGGCCGGGATCGGAGCGAATTGGCCGTCGAGATGATCGGGGATGGTGAGAGTTGAGTACCCCAAGTCCTCGGTTTTACGGGCGAGTTCGAGAAATTCCGTAACGTTGGTGATGCCACCAGCGGTCACAGAGAAGCGGAATGGCTTTGTCATCGCGCCAACCTAGTAGTTTCGAATCTGATCATGGCTAAAATTAAACCCCCCTTCGATGCGCTCGACGACTTCGAGAAGCTAGAGCGGAGCTACTTCGGCTCCACCAAAACCGTGTACCGCAAGGGCACCGGTCCGGCTGTCGTGATCATGACCGAGATACCTGGCATCACGCCGAAGGTCGCCGACTTCGCTCGGCGGGTGGCCGATATTGGGTGCACTGTTGTGATGCCATCGTTGTACGGCGTCGATGGTCGTCGGCCAACCAGTGGCTACCTCGCCACATCCGTTGCCAAGGTTTGTGTTTCGCAAGAGTTCACGACGTTCACGACGGGCAAGTCATCGCCGGTCGTTGTATGGCTCCGGGCGCTGGCCCGCGACCTCCACGAAGAATGTGGTGGGCCGGGTGTGGGTGCGGTTGGTATGTGCCTGACGGGCGGGTTCGCCTTGGCGATGATGGTCGACGAGGAAATGATTGCGCCGGTGCTCTCACAACCGTCCACACCATTTGCCCTGTCTGGGTCCCACAAAGCCGACATGGGAGTTAGCCCAACCGAGTTGAAAGTGGTGAAGGAACGGGTTGCTGCTGGCGTGTGCGTGCTCGGTCTTCGGTTCTCCGAAGATGCGTTGTCGCCACCAGAACGATTCGAGTCGCTTCGCCAAGAGTTGGGCGAAGGTTTTATCGGGGTCGAGATCGATAGCTCCGAAGGTAACCCCCACGGATTTGCGAAGAAGGCGCATTCGGTCCTCACCGAGGATCTTGTCGACGAGCCCGGGAACCCCACCCACGATGCGCTCAACCAGGTACTCGATCATTTCCGGAACCGGCTTCTCACATAACGCCAAGCAGTTCCCCAAACCGGACTTTTGATGTCAGCCCCCCGCACTATGGTGGGACCGATGGCCAACACTGAATTCGTCGCCGACCTCCTCGAGGGAATGAATCCTGCTCAGCACGATGCCGTGCTTCATTCCGACGGGCCTTTGTTGGTTGTGGCGGGTGCGGGTTCCGGCAAAACCCGGGTGCTTACCCACCGAATCGCTCGCATGATCGAAGACGGCGCATCGCCCTTCGAGATTCTCGCTATCACCTTCACCAACAAAGCCGCCGACGAGATGAAACATCGCGTGGGCGGACTCGTCGGCCCCGTCGCCCAGAAGATGTGGGTCTCCACATTCCACTCGGCGTGTGTGCGGATCCTTCGCCGAGAGGCCGACAAACTCGGGTATCCGTCATCGTTCACTATTTATGACCAAGCCGACGCCAATCGGCTTACCGGCTACGTCATTCGCGATCTCGGCATGGATCCGAAAAAGTTCCCGGCCCGGTCGGTCCACAATGCGGTGAGCGCGGCAAAGAACGAAGGCCTATCGGTTGCCGAGTATGCCGAGCGGGTTCACAACATCTTCGAAAAGCGCATCGCCGATGTGTACCAGGAGTACCAAGCGCGGCTGCTCAAGGCCGGCGCCATGGACTTCGACGACTTGCTCGGTGTCACGGTGCAGCTGTTTCGTGAGCACCCCGATGTTCTGTTCCACTATCAGGATCGCTTCAAGTACGTCCTCGTCGACGAGTACCAGGACACCAACCCCGTGCAGAACGCGTTGGTATTGCAGCTTGGGGCACGTCACCGCAACGTCACCGTTGTCGGCGACGCCGACCAGTCGATCTACGCCTTCCGGAAGGCCGATATTCGCAACATCCTCGATTTCGAGACGGCATTCCCCGATGCCAGCGTCATCGTGCTCGAACAGAACTACCGTTCAACCCAGACAATTCTCGATGCCGCCAACGCCGTCATCGGGCAGAACCAGGGCCGCCAGCCCAAGGACCTTTGGACCGACAAGGGCGAGGGCGCCAAGATCGTCCGCTTCACCGCCGACGATGAGATGGAAGAGTCGCAGTGGGTGGCAAACACCATGTCAAAGCTCCACGACGATGATCACCATCGTTGGGGCGACATGGCGATCTTCTACCGGGCCAATGCCCAGAGCCGTTCGCTCGAGGAGTATCTGGTTCGCGTCGGTATTCCGTACAAAGTCATCGGCGGAACCCGGTTCTATGACCGGCGTGAAATCAAAGATGCTCTCGCCTACATCAAAGCGGTGCTCAACCCGGCTGACGAAGTCAGTCTCAAACGAGTCGTCAACACGCCAAAGCGTGGCGTGGGCGATGGGTCGATCAGCAAGATCGACTTGTTCGCGACCAACAACGGCATCACGTTCTATGAGGCGTTGGCCCGCCATGCCGAAGCCGGCGTCACCGGCAAAGCACTTCGTGGCATCGATTCGTTCCTCGAACTGCACGAATCATTCACCGACATGATCGACGATGGTCCGGCCACGTTGCTCGAGAACATCTTGAACCAGACCGGCTACCTGGCCGAGCTCCAAGATGATCGCAGTATCGAAAGCGAAGGTCGGCTTGAGAACCTGGCCGAGCTCATTGGCGCGGCCAAAGAGTTCGACAACGTCGACGAGTTCCTCGAAAGCGTCAGCCTGGTTGCCGATACCGACGGGCTCAATGAGGACGAGTCATCGGTAACGCTGATGACGTTGCATGCCGCAAAGGGCCTCGAGTTTCCTATCGTGTTCATGATTGGCATGGAAGACGGGGTGTTCCCTCATATTCGGTCCATTGGCGAACCCGATCAGCTCGAAGAAGAACGCCGGCTTGCCTATGTCGGTATTACCCGGGCCCGCGAACACCTGCATCTCTCAAACGCGTGGAGTCGTATGTTGCACGGCACCACCCAGTACAACCCGCCCAGCCGGTTTCTCGGCGAGATCCCCGAAGCCCTTCTCGAAGAAGCCGAGGGCAGCCGGGCATCCAAGCGCGGCCGGTCGAGCTGGGACTCTTCCACCAGTTCCTTTGGCAGCAGCTCCTTTGACGACGAGGGTCGAACCTTCGGGAGTAGCGGTGGCACCAGTACTTGGGATGCCCATCGCGAAGACCGTATCGACGCTGCCCTCAAGGCCAATGCCCCGGCGCCGAGCGGCGCAGATGACATTGGTTTGAAGCTCGGCGATGATGTGCGCCACAAGAAGTGGGGCGAGGGCATCATTATCGATGTCGAAGGTGCAGGAGATAAGGCCGAAGCCACCGTGCGGTTCGGCTCGGTCGGCGACAAGCGCTTACTTCTTGCCTGGGCACCGCTCGAGAAGGTCTAACTTGTCGGCCTGGCAGCTGCCGTAGGGCGAAACTTTGCCCGAAGTTGGGGCGATAGTGGCTTTGGGGTTGCGGTGAAACCCAAAACGAAATACCCATGACGTATGGACAAAACGGCGGACGTCGGAAATCGCGGAAACGACAGGGGAAGTGCGGCAGTGCCGTATGTGACGATTCCTCGACTCGTCGAATCTGACGCGCTTGTTTCTCGTCGACAACTACTTGTGCATGCCCTTGGGTCGAATCGACGCCTGAGGGTTGCAGCAGCTGTATTGCTGATTTCTGTCGTGGTGCTGATTGGGCTGGTCATTCGAGCCAGCCTGGCGTAAGCGTCTGTCGTTACCCCTGCGCCAGTTTGGCGACGGCTTCGGCAAACTCGGTTTCGCTCGATAGAAGATTGTGAAAGTCGAGGACGTCGTTGTGGTCGATGGCGGTGCCATCGACTTGCTGGCTTTCAGCCAGTTCGGCGGGCAGATGCCAGGTGTCGACATGGACACCGGCTTCGACCAACAGGTTCAGCGTTGGCAGCTGAAGCTGCTTGACCGACACCATGCTGCAAACGGTGCAAACGAAACGGTATTCGGCCTGGTCGTTCTCTGCGCAGAGGCGTGCGCGCACTTCCCGGACACCCAAATCGATGTCGCCGCAGTCCGTGCATGTTGCTCTAATCGTTGCCATGCCTATCTATCGGCCGGCCGAGGAAGAGTTGAGCAAGAATGGCCCCAATTTGAGGCGTAACGTTCAACCGCAAAATGCCGAAAACGA
>CALGZB010000012.1 GCA_937934655.1 uncultured Acidimicrobiales bacterium
AGGGCGGTCACGTGCAAGCCTTAGTGGCTGAGTTACTAGGGATTCCCGCCTGATTGGTACGGTTTTGGAATGTTCAACTTGAGGCGACGGTTCTAACCCAGGCATGCGTCGACTCGCCGTTCTCTCCCTTCATACGTCGCCCCTGAGCCAACCGGGCGCGGGCGACGCCGGTGGCATGAACGTCTACATCCGCGAACTGGTGTCCTCGCTGGCTCAAGCGGGCGTCGAAGCCGACGTGTACGTGCGTCGCTGGCACGATGAACTTCCCGAGGTCGTTACCGTCGAACCCGGCTTTCGGGTTATCCATATCGAAGCCGGGCCGGTCGACTTGGCCAAGGAAGAACTCCCCGGAATCGTCGATCTGTACGCCGACGGTGTGCTCGCACACCTCCGCGGCGACAAACCCGCCGATGCGCTCCACGCCAACTACTGGTTGTCCGGGGTAGCCGGCCACCGCATTAAACACGAGCTCGATATCCCGCTGGTGTCGGTGTTCCACACGCTCGCCCGGGTGAAGGCCGAAACCGGCGACCCCGAACCGCAGCACCGCATCGATGCCGAAGCCAAAGTCATTCGCTGCTCCGATGCAATCGTGGCCAACGCCCCGGTCGAAGCCAGCCAGCTCGAAGATCTGTACGGCGCCGACCCCGAACGTATCGAAATCGTTCCGCCCGGTGTGGTGCATGCGTACTTCTCGCCCGGCGACAAAGGTGGCGCACGCAATGCGCTCGACTTGGGTGACGAACCCATCTTGTTGTTCGTCGGCCGGGTTCAGCCTCTCAAGGGAGTCGACGTTGCCGTTCGGGCCCTCGCCGAACTCGACCACACCGATGCACGATTGCTGATCGTCGGCGGTGCAAGCGGCGCCGAGGGCGAAGCCGAAGTTCGACGGCTCGAAGGCATTATCGCCGAACTCGGGCTCGACGGACGGGTTGAATTCATCGACCCGCAACCGCACCACCTGTTGTCCACGTACTACCGGGCCGCCGATGTCCTCGTGCTGCCAAGCCGCTCAGAATCGTTCGGCCTCGTGGCACTCGAAGCTGCTGCCTGCGGGACGCCCGTGGTGGCCGCTGCAGTGGGCGGCCTTCGCACCCTGGTGAATCACGGCTCCACCGGGTTCCTTGTCGACAGTCGTAACCCGGTTGCCTACGCAGCGTTCATCGACGAGATCCTTGGGAACACGGCGCTTGCCGTCGACTTCTCGGCCAATGCGGTCGAAGAGGCATCGGCCTACACCTGGTCGACGACTGCGGCTCGTCTTCGTCGGATCTATCAAGACCTCACGTCGGTGGCCCCGGTTAACTGCTAGACGAGGAGAGTTGCGCAGAGCGCACGGGTCTCGTCATCGAGCGGGAAGTAGCTCTCGATCCGAAGTTCCTCCAAGGTCACGTTTTGTGGAGCGTTGAACTCGGTGATGGTCGTCAAAAAGTTGAGCGATAGGTCGCCAGCTCGAAACTGGACCCCAAGCATGGGTTCCTCGAGCGCGGCGAGGTCGTGGTTGCGCCAGTCGTCGGGGATGCCGGGCGTTTTGAGGAGGTCATCGAGGAGTTCGCCCATCGACTGATCGTTGGGGCGGTGAAACGCCTCACGCTGGAGACGTCGCAGGATGGTACATGCAGCCTGCTCCCAGTCGCCGATCATTTCGCGACTTGCCGGGTCGAAGAGGAGTCGGAGCACGTTTACCTCGCCGGGTTCGACGGCATCGAGATCCACGTCGGCGAGGGCGAAGAGTTGGCGGCCGGATCGGTTTGTCCTGATCACGTTGTAGAGGCGGTCGACCACCATCATCGGGAACGGTTCGTGGTGATTGAGCATCGTGTCCACCGCATCGCCAAGGGGTCCCAACAGAAGCTCTTCGACACTCGGTTCGGCGTAGCGAGTCCCGAACCCGGCTGCTCGTAGTAGCTCATTGGTGTCGCGCATCGGCACGTCGAGTGCTTGCGCGAGTACAAGCACCATCTCGGGGCTTGGGTTCGATCGGCCGGTCTCGAGAAAGCTGATGTGGCGCGCCGACACCTCTGCCGCCAACGAAAGGTCGAGCTGACTCATACCCCTGTGGGCACGCCAATATTTCAACAGTGCGGCGAAGACCCGTTCCCGAGAAGAAGTGCTCATGGATTGATCGTAGGGAACTGCCAAAGCACAAGCACTTACGTCAACAGGTAATCGACCGGCCGTGACGGTTTTCGTACCGTCATCCACATGGACATCACCGATAGCACTCGTCAGTTCGTCGACATTGGCCACACCAACGTCAGCTACCAGAAGCTCGGAGCGGGCCCCAACCTGCTGTTTGTGCATGGCTGGCCGCTCAACGGAAACACGTGGCGGAATGTTGTTCCGCATCTCGATGGCTACACCCGGTATGTCCTCGATCTTCCCGGGTCTGGCGAGTCGAAGGCCACCGAAAAGACGCCGCTTACCGTTCGGGGCCACGTCGACTCGGTCATCCGGTTCATCGACCGAGTCGGTCTCGACGAGGTCGTGTTGGTGGGCCAAGACAGCGGCGGAATGATCTGTCGGTTTGTCGCCGAGCAGCGGCCAGAGGTTGTCGTTGCTCTGTCGTTGTGCAGCACCGAGATCCCGCAGGTCCACCCGCCATTGGTAAAGATCTTCAAGGGACTCGCTCACCTTCCGGGCGCAAAGGCAATGTTCAAGTTGTCCATGGGAAACAACGTGCTCGCCCGAACCCCACTGGTCCTCGGTGGCACCGTGTTCGACAAGTCGCTTCTCGACGGCGAGTTCCGAACCAACGTTCTCGACCCAATACTGGCTGACGATGACGCCATGGATGCCGCCGTGAAAGTAATCCATGATTTCTCACTTGACGACATCGATGCGCTCGCTGACGTTCACCAGAAACTCACGATGCCCACCCTGTTGGTCTTTGGTGAAGATGACCCGTTCTTTCCGGTGGACGATGCGCGAGCGATGGTGTCGCAGTTCGGTGGTCCGACCGAGTTTGTTGCCATCGCCGACTGCAAATTGTTCTTGCACGAGGAGTACCCACAGCGTTTCGCTGAACTTACAAGGTCGTTCCTTCAGAGCTCGGTAGGGGTTTCACCCGTTTCAGGTTGATAGCCGATGGTGCCTAAGTTGGGCACCTATGGAGCACGTTACGATCGTTACGGGTGCAGCGTCGGGCATTGGCCGGGCGGCTGCGGAGTTGTTTGCTGAGCGCGGGTCGAGGGTGATAGCCGTCGATCTCAAAGCGCCCACGTGGGTCGATGGTGAACAGGTCATCGGCTTGGCCGGCGACATGTCCGACGAGGGTTGTTGCCGCGACATGGTTGCCGCAGCAACGGTCACCTTCGGTCGATTGGATGCGGCGATCCTTAATGCCGGAATCGCCGGGTCTCGGCCTTGGGCCGACCCAGACGCCGTCGACTACTTCGATCGTGTGGTGGCGGTCAACCTTCGAGGAGTGGCGCTGGGAATCCGCGAAGCAGCACCGGCGATTGCCGCATCGGGTGGGGGAGCGATCGTCGCCACGGCTTCGACATCGGGCTTCGGTGGCGACCCGAACAACTGGGCGTACAACGCAAGTAAAGCTGGAGTGATCAATCTGATCCGCGGTGCGGCGATCGACTTTGGTGTGAAAGGGGTTCGGATTAACGCCGTTGCTCCTGGGCCAGTCGAAACCGGGATGACCGAAGGGCTCACCGCACACCCAAAGGTTCATGACGCGATGCGTCGCCGCATCGTGCTGCAACGGTGGGGTCAGCCAAAGGAGTTGGCGGAGGCGATGTGGTTTCTGGCGTCGCCCGCTGCGTCGTTTATCACCGGAGTCACTTTGCCCGTCGACGGTGGGTTGTCGGCTTCGGCGGGCCACTTCGACCTTCCCGAGGCCTAAGTAGGGAATAGTGTTGGGCGATGCCTGATACTCCGCCGACCACCGAAGATCTCACCGCTGCAACAACGCTCATCGAGCAGTGGCTTACCGAACAGCTCGGTGAGAACCCGATTCTTGCTGCGTTCGAACGAGACATCGAGAACGATCGGCTGTGGCATATTCGGGTTCTGGGTGAAGAGAAGGACGTCTTTACGATCCGGTTCCGGCTTGGGCAACGCAACCTCCACTACGAGACCTATGTGATGCCCGCCCCCGAGGAGAACGCCGAAGAGTTCTACCGGCATCTCCTGCGCCGAAACCTCAAACTCTTCGGCGCGGCATTCGCAATCGGTGAAGAAGATGCGGTGTTCCTCATCGGCCAATTTCCGGTCGCTCACCTCGATGACGATCATCTCGATCGCATTCTTGGCTCGCTGTTCATCTGGGTCGAACAGTTCTTCAAACCTGCCTTGCGGATCGGGTTCGCGACCCGTTTTGGCTAGTCACAACCCATAAACCCGCATGCGTGTATCTCCACGTCACAGAAGTGCATAGAGGCCCATGTTGGGATCATTCGCGTTAAATCGGGCGCTCCCATTGAATATCAGCCCTTCTCGCGATATTCTCATCCGCACGGGCCCGGAGATTCAAGGATGCCCACTCGATCGGGGAAGTGCGAGTGGATATCCAAGAAACTCCGGGTCCTGTATTTTTTGCGCGGTAAGTTCGACAGATGGCAGAACTTCAGATCATTGGCGGCGGCAAAATGGGCGAGGCGCTCCTCGGCGGCCTTGTGCAGTCCGGTTGGGCTCCGGCCACAGAACTCGCGGTGGTCGAGCCGGCTTCCGAACGGAGGGTCGAGCTTGCTCAGGCCCACCCAGGTGTGGTTGTTTCTGACACTCCACTCGCTGGGGTCGACGCGATCATTGCCGTAAAACCGCAGGTCGTAGGGGTCGTAGCGAGCCAACTTGCGCAGGTTGGTGCCGGGCGGGTTCTGTCCATTGCCGCAGGCGTAAAGACTGCAGCCATCGAGGCTGAGCTGCCTGCAGGTGCGGTGGTTGTGCGGGCGATGCCCAATACGCCATCGCTGGTCGGAAAGGGCGCTGCAGGCGTTGCCGGGGGAGCGGCGGCCACCGACGCCGACATTGCGTGGGCGGCGAGCATTCTTGGCTCGGTTGGCCATGTCGAAATCGTCACCGAACCCGAGATCGACGCCGTCACTGGCGTTTCGGGATCGGGGCCCGCCTACGTGTTTCTTCTGGCCGAAGCGTTGATTGCCGCTGGGCAACAGGTTGGTTTGTCGGAGAAAACAAGCGAGGCGCTTGCAAAACAAACAATTCTTGGCGCGGCAGTACTGATGAACGAGTCCACCGAGTCGCCGACGACCCTTCGGGAGAACGTCACGTCACCGAATGGCACG
This sequence comes from uncultured Acidimicrobiales bacterium, assembly GCA_937934655.1. Classification (GTDB taxonomy): domain Bacteria; phylum Actinomycetota; class Acidimicrobiia; order Acidimicrobiales; family SHLQ01; genus CALLQB01. Next base: position 5,256 of record CALGZB010000012.1, read on the forward strand.
ACCGCAGCGGGACTTGCCGTCTTCGAAGACCATGATTTCCGAGGCCTCGTGGCCAAGGTCGTCGATGCAGCAACTCGCCGATCGGTGGAGCTCGGCTCCTAGATCATCAGGGCTTTCACTGCGTGTTTCGAGTGTGCTGAAAGGGCTTGAAACAGTCCTGTAGTGCGGTGTTGTTGCTAGCGCGGTTGAAGTTGTGGGTGTTGTCCAAGTGGCGCGTGCAATGTCGAGGCCCTATGGTGACCATCGGAGTTGCAACAAGGGGTATTCCATTGGCTCAATTCGAAGGACGAGCACGGTTTCTAACCGTCGCCGAAGTAGCACAGCTCATGCGTGTTTCAACCATGACTGTGTACCGGCTCATCAAGGCTGGCGATCTCGCAGCAGTGCGGGTCGGAAAGTCGTACCGAATCAAAGAAGATGACGTCGACAAATATCTACACGCTCGGTACACCGAAGCGGGCTAAACGCACTGATTGCTAACGATGGTTAGCGGTCTCAAGCTTTCAAAACAGTTTTCTCAAGAGCGTGCCGGACCTTCTGGTTCGGCAGTTCTTGTTTTCGTTCGCTGTTTTCGCTCCAGCTAAGGGGTGAGGCACTAGCGGGGATACCTTCGGGGCTATGTCCTCCGGATCCCTGTCTTCGTCAACCTCGTTGCGCTACGACACCATTTCGTTCTTGTCTGACTACGGCCTCGGCGACGAGTTCGTCGGCGTCGTGAAATCGGTTATTCGATCGATCAGCCCTGACGCAGCAGTACTCGACATCACCCACGACATCGCTCCCCACGATGTCCGAGCCGGCGGTTTGTCTTTGGCTCGTAGCGCTCAATACCTCAACCCCGGTGTGGTTCTCGGCGTCGTCGACCCTGGTGCGGCCACCGAACGTCGCAACGTGGCGATTGAAGTCGGCGATGGCGCATCGATTCTTGTTGGCCCAGACAATGGGCTCTTTGCGGCAGCGGTTGCGCTTGTCGGCGGAGCGACGTCGGCAGTGGAACTCACGAACAGCGTGCTTCATCTCGAGACGCCGGGCGGCGATCACCCGCTCGATGCCGGCCGCGATATCTATGCCCCGGTGGCGGCGCATCTCTGCAACGGCGTGCCGCTCGACGAGTTTGGGCCAGCCGTCGATCCCGGGCTGCTGGTGCCGGGGGTCCTACCCGTCAGCGAATTTGAAGGCGATGCCCTCGTCGCCGAGGTGCTATGGATCGACCGGTTCGGCAACGTGCAGCTCAATATCGGCGCTGACGACATTACCGGCCTTCCCGAACATCTCCGGATCGAATACGCCGGCGGGGGGCGCTCGTTGGCCAAGGTGAAGGCCTTTGACGCCATCGGGCCTGGAGCAGTTGGGCTGCTAGTTGATAGTTACGGGCTCATGGCCCTTGCGGTGCAACGCGGATCCGCCGCGACCGAACTTGCTCTTCACCCGGGCGATGCCATCAAACTCGTACCCGCCGAAGGCGGACCTGGGACGACAACGTCGGTCTCGCTGAGCGCCCGTCCCGAGAGCCCTGCTGAAACTAGTCCTGCTGCAAACAGTCCTGCTGAAGGGTCAACCGATGCGTAAACGAACCGTTCTTATGATGGGTATTTTGTTGCTTGCCATCGTTGGTGCCGCAGCAATTCAGTTCCTGTTCCTTACCGGGGGCTAGCGCTTCGGTCTGGTCAGTCAGTCTGTTTTGCGAGCGCCTCGACGAGCACGGCAATGCGCTGCTCCGATGCCGGCGGTGCGACGATCCGACCCGGTTGATTGCTGGTCGGCAAGGCTTCGAGCGCCAACTCGTCGCTTCCTGGAACCGATGTGGTCGGCGTCGACAGGGTTCGGTCGGCCACCTTCATAAACCGGTGGGTCGTGAACATCAGGTCGCCGTCCCAGATCACGCCTACGCCGACGTGGGTGAACTCGGGATCAATGATGTTTTGATAGTGCGTTGGGCTTTCGATGAAGGCCTTCATGAGGGCGTCGACTTCGGGGCCCACGCCAACATTCTCGCCAAGCTTGAGCCAGTCGGAGGTCATGTTGGCCGAAATCGGGTTGGCGTGGAAGATCTCGCCTTCTTGGGCCATTTCGGCCGCCCAGACACGCGAGAGCTCAGTGAGTTCGGTGTTCAGTGTGAGTTCGGATAGCCCGAGTTCGGAACGCGTCTCGTTGAGCGCGTCGAGAAAAGCTTCTTCTTCGGCAGCCTGGGCGCCTGCGGAACTTCCAAGGCCAACGACTGCGAAAAGAGACAGCAGGACTGTAAGGACCAGTGCAACGGCAGTCGTTGCAAAGGTTCCCGCGGTGACGCGCAGGGGTTGGCGGATGGAAATATCACTCACAGTGAGTATTTCTTCGACGCATAGTGAGTAGGCCTTAAGCGCATTCGTCACCTACGATCGCCCTGTGAATATCGCTGCCCTGATCGAATCTCACCCAGCGGACAAGCCGGCACTCATCGACGCCCTAGGCCAGATGACCTATGGCGAGCTGCGCGAAGCCTCGGCCGCGTTCCGGGGTGGACTGCTCTCTGCAGGTGTCGAGCCTGGCGACCGCGTGGCTCTCATCTGCGGCAATACGATTCAATTTGTCGTGGCGTACCTCGCCCTGGTGGGCGGTGGAATGATCGCCGTGCCACTCAATCCATTGAGCCCCGCCCCCGAACTCGAGCGAGAACTCCGCTCCGTCGGCGCCAAGGGCGCCATCGTTGGGCCAATGGGATGCGCCGCCATTCTCGCCACCGATGCAGTTGACCTTCCAGACCTCGAACTGCTCATCAGTTGCCCCGGCGTCGACCTTTCCAGTCGAGGAACCCACACCTTCGAGGAAATCTCGCAGGGCAACCCGGCGCCGGTTGTCGAGGTCGACGACGACACGCTGGCCGTGCTTATGTTCACCAGCGGCACCGCAGGTCTGCCAAAGGCAGCGATGCTCACCCACGTGAACCTCGAGGTCAACCACCGCCAAACGCTGGCGCATTCTCCCGATGGTTTCATCGTCGACGACACCGCGTACGGGGTCCTGCCCCTCTTTCACATCTTTGGCCTCAACACGGTTCTTGGTACCTCATTGCGGGTCGGCGCCACGGTGCTATTGGTGCAAAGGTTCGACCCCGAGTCCTTGGCCGACGCCATCGATCAGCAAGGGGTGAGCGTGGTGGTAGGCCCGCCCACGCTGTGGTTGTCGCTGGCCAATCTGCCCGACGACCGTCTGGATGTCTTCCAGAAGGTGCGGGTTGCGATCTCCGGGGCAGCAAAGCTCCCCGATCATGTCGCCGACCTCGTCACGACTCGACTGAAGCTCGACCTGACCGAAGGGTACGGGCTCACCGAAGCGGCGCCTGGTCTTATTAGTTCCACAGGCCAAGATGCACCGCGCGGTTCGGTCGGGCGTCCGCTTCCGGCGGTCGAGATGCGAGTTATTGACCCTGATGGCGACGATGTCCTGATCGGTGACGCCGGCGAGATCATCGCCCGGGGCCCTAACATCTTCCCTGGTTACTGGAAGGACGCCGAGGCAACTCGCCGCGTTCTCGATGACGACGGATGGCTTCATACCGGCGACATCGCGGTGGTCGACGATCAAGGGTTTATCTCGATCATCGACCGGGCCAAGGACCTCATCATCGTTTCCGGCTTTAACGTCTTCCCGGCCGAAGTCGAGTCGGTCCTGGTCACGCATCCTTCGGTCGCCGCCGCGGCCGTTGTTGGTGTCTCGCATCCGCACACCGACGAGGCCGTGAAAGCCTTTGTTGTGCTCGACACCGCCCAAAGCAGCGACGGTGGTTTCGAAGAAGAAGCGCTCATCGCCTTCTGCCGCACGCAGCTTTCCGCCTACAAGTGTCCGGTGAAGGTCGACGTCGTCGACGAACTTCCCATGGGCTTCGGCGGCAAGATCCGGCGTCGCGAACTCTCCTAGAGGCTCGACCTGCATCGAAACACAACAAAATCAGTGCCTACGCCGTGTTTGTGAAATTGCGAACAAGCAATACCGTTACCTCATGCCCCGTTCTGGAGACGTAGTTCCTGACGCCACGGTTGAGCGCCTTCCGCTCTACCACCAGGCGCTCGTCGAACTTGCGCGCTCCGGTGAGACCACCGTCTCGAGCGTGAAGCTTGCCGAACTTGCAGGAGTCAATGCAGCAAAGGTCCGCAAGGATCTTTCGTTCTTAGGCTCCTACGGGACTCGCGGCGTCGGCTACGACGTCGATTTCCTCGCTGTTCAAGTAAGTCGAACCCTTGGTCTCACCGGCGATTCGTCCGTAGTTATCGTCGGGTTCGGTAACTTGGGCCAAGCGTTGGCGAAGTACGCCGGTTTCGCCGATCGAGGCTTCCCGGTTGTGGCCATCGTCGATGCTGATTCCAACAAGGTTGGGACCGCGGTCAAAGAGGCCGATGGCATCGTTGTCCAACACGTCGACGAACTCGCCAAAATCGTGCGTGAGAAGCGCATCGCCGTTGGTGTCATCGCCACGCCGGCCGAAAGCGCACAAGCTGCGGCAACCTCGCTGGTGAGCGCCGGAGTGCAGTCGATTCTGAGCTTCGCCCCGGTGGTTCTCGACATCCCCGAGTCGATTCCATGGCGCACGGTCGACCTTGCCACCGAGCTGCAGATCCTTAGTTTCTACCAAGCTCGAAGCGGCTCGCTTCAGCACCCGGCCTAGTGGCCATTTTTCGTGTGACGAGTACTTGTAGTGGTGACGGTGATTACACCGATTCGGATTGGCACAAACCACCGGCGGCAACGACACTTAGTGGTACTGGTTGCGGTACCTTTTTCTTGAGCTGGAAGGGTTGAGATGTCGGTTGTTGTCATTGGCGTAAACAATCGCAACATGCCTCTCGACGTCTTCGAGCAGCTCACCATTGCTCCCGCAGACCTGCAGAAGGCCTTGCACGACCTGCATAGCCGCTCGCACATTCTCGAAGCTGTGGTGCTCAGCACGTGTAACCGCACCGAGGTGTACGTCTACGCCGAGCGTTTTCATGGCGCCTACGGCGATGTACGCGACTTCCTCGCCGATATCTCGCACCTTCCCCCCGAGGCATTCAGCGATCATCTCTACACTCACTACGAGCCCGACAACCTCTACAGCTTCTATGAAGCCGACGCTGCTCGGCACCTGTTCGATGTCGCCAGCGGCGTCGACTCGGCGGTACTTGGAGAGACCGAGATTCTCCGCCAGGTAAAACAGGCGTGGGAGTTCGCTCGTTCCGAGGGTTGCACCGGCACATCGCTAAACAACCTGTTCCGGCAGTCCTTCGAGGTCGGCAAGCGGGTTCGAACCGAAACTGGCATCGCCCGCCACATCACCTCGATCTCCCAAGCAGCTATCGCTCTCGCAGCCAAAGAGCTGGGTGCGCTTGATGGAAAACGAGTCCTCATCGTCGGAGCCGGCGACATGGGCGAAGGATCGGCCGTGGCTGCGGCCGCCGCCGGTGTTTCTGATGTTCTCATCGCAAACCGCACCTGGGAGAACGCCGTCGAAGTCGCCGACCGTATCGGTGCCACCGCACTTACCCTCGACGATCTCGGCACCACGATGGTCGATGTCGATGTGGTCGTTACCGGCACCGGCGCAACATCGCTGCTTGTTGAACACGCCGATCTCGAAACGGTTATGGCCCAGCGCGATGGTCGACCGCTGCTCATCATCGACATTGCGATGCCTCGCGACGTCGATCCGTCGGCAGCCGATATCGAGGGCCTAACCCTTCTCGACATGGACGCGCTGCAAGAATTCGCCGACATTGGCCGCCGCGAGCGTCGCGGTGAATTGGCCAGCGTGAACACCATCGTCGAAGCCGAGCTCAGTCGCTACGTCGGCCGCACGACGGTTCGCGAAGTCGAACCGCTTGTCGCAGCACTTTGGGCACAAGCTGAAGATGCTCGTCGCGGCGAGTTCGATCGTTTCGCCAACCGGCTCGAACGTCTCGATGACGACCAAGTCGAACTTGTCGAAGCAATCACCAAAGGCCTGATGGGCAAGCTGCTTCGTGCACCAACCATCCGCCTCAAGGACGCTGCTGGCACGGCCAAAGGCGACCGGCTCGCCGATGCGCTTCGTGAACTGCACGATCTCGCTTCCAGCGATGATGCGTCCGAACCCAGCGATACCCCCACCGAGTAGTTCCGGTGGCCATCCGGATTGCAACGCGCGGCAGTGCGCTGGCTCGTTGGCAGGCCGAACACGTCCGAGACCTTCTGCTCGCAGCCAGTGCTGACGCCGGAACTGAAGTCGGCGTCGAGATCGTTGTGGTCTCCACCCAGGGCGATCGGGACAAGAGCACGCCGCTAGGAATCCTCGGCGGCAAAGGCGTGTTCGTCAAGGAAGTTCAGACTGCGCTCCTCGACGGTCGCGCTGACATCGCTGTTCACTCCGGCAAGGATCTCCCCGGCATCACGCCTCCCGAGCTCATGATTGCTGCAGTGCCGCACCGGGCCGACCCGAGCGATGCCCTTATCGGGTGCTCGCTGGCCGACCTGCCCCAGGGTGGAGTTGTGGCAACTGGCTCGATCCGCCGAAAAGCCCAGCTGGCTTCGCTTCGGCCCGATCTACGGTTCGAAGAGTTGCGCGGCAACATCGATACTCGATTGGCGAAAGCCAAAAACTTTGACGCAATCGTTATGGCGTCGGCGGCACTCGATCGCCTTGCACTGAGCCCTGACTCGGTCGACCGCTTGCCGGTTGACGTCATGGTTCCGCAGGTGGCTCAGGGAGCGCTCGCCATCGAATGTCGCAAGGACGACGTCGACACGTCGGCGCTGCTCGCGTCTATCGAAACTGCCGAAGCCCGACGGGTTTTCGATGCCGAGCGGGCGTTTCTTTCCGAGCTTGGCGGCGATTGCGACCTTCCAGTCGCCGCGCATGCAGTGCTCGACGGCAACCAACTTCACCTCACGGCTATCGTGGCGAATCACTCGGGTTCTACCGTTCTTCGAGAGACCCGCTCCGGCGACGATGGTGTGGCACTTGGTCGCTCAATCGCCAGGTATCTACTCGACGACTCTGGCGGCTCCTCGCTTCTCGATCGAACATGATCGAAGGCCCAACCGCATCGCTTCATGGCGTACGTGTGGTTGTCACTCGGGCGAAGGCCCAAGCCTCGACGCTGGTTGCTGCCTTGCTCCGCTCTGGTGCCGAGCCGGTCGAGGTCGCCACCATCGAGGTTGCCGACCCCGCTGATGGCGGCGCCGCCCTGCAGCAGGCGATAGCCCAACTCGATAGCTACGAGTGGGTGGTGCTGACTTCAACCAACGCAGTCGAGCGTTACCTCTCGGCAGTAGACAGGGATGAAAAACCCGACCGGTTGGCCGGCGTCCGCCATGCTGCGGTCGGTTCGGCGACGCTCGAAGCCCTCCAGGATTCGTCTGTTGTCGCAGACCTCCTGCCCGAACGATTCTTGGCATCGGCATTGGTCGATGTGTTTCCGGCGGGCGAGGGACGGGTGCTCTTTCCGAGCGCGGCGAAGACCGCCCCGACCATCGTCGAGGGTCTTACCGCGAAGGGCTGGCAGGTCGAACAGGTCGAGGCGTATCAGACCATCGCCGCAAAGGTCTCCGATGAGCACCGACGAGCGGTCGACGGGGCCGATGCCGCGCTGTTTACCTCGGGATCCAGCGTCGATCGATTCTGTGAGCTCATCGGCAAAGACCGAATGCCAGAGCTCGTGATCTGTATCGGCCCAACAACCGCAGCGGCGGCCGAGTCGCACGGTGTTGCCGTCTCGGCCATCGCGAACCCGCATACGATTGATGGTCTAATGACCGCACTACAGACCGCCTGGACTAGTCGTTGACTTCGCGCCAGGTGCTCTTGCTCGTGAATCGGGCTGTCCTCGGCCTGCTGTTTCTCGCTGCGGGAGTGCTTTCGTACGCCGGCTGGGGAATCAGCGGAACTCGCTCGAGAAACAGCTATGAGTTGGTTCGATCCGTTCGGTCGCTTGAGCTTCTCGACGGCGTAGCAGCCAGTCTTGCGCCGGCTTGGTTTGCGCTGCCGTTGCTGCTGGCGGTGGGTCTGGTAGCAGCCGGATACGGACGACTCGTGCTTGCCGCAGCGGTGGCCTTAGTGGTCGGGGTCCTGCTCATCGGTGGATGGTGGGGGGTAAAGGTCTCACCACTTCGTGTCGATACGGCTGCTGCGGCATCAGCGATATTGGGTGCTTGCCTCATTGCGATTTCCGGAGCATCGGTTGCCCTCTCCCGAGGAACAACAGCCGCCTAACCGTTACCTGCATCGAGGGCACCTGCCGCAACACTCCAGTGCGAAAGGCAATCTCGATGGAACACGAGACCAACGACAACTCAGAGATGTTTGGGCTAGAGACCCCTCCTGCCGGAGCCCCCGAACGTCCTGCTACATGGGCCGAGCAAGAAGCGGAAGAGGGAGAAGTCTTTGAGCTGCTCGAAAGCGGCCCAAAGAAGACGCCGAAATTGAAGAGCATGTTGGCCGCCGGACTCGCAGTCGTTGTGCTTGGCGCTGGTTCGATGGTCGCAATGCGGCAGTTCCAATCGGCTGACACCGCCGGTAGCGGCGCGGCCAGCCCGGATGCGGCCGTTGCCCAGTTCTTCGACAGCTTGTCGAACGAGGACTTCCTCGGAGCCGCCGAGTTGATGGAGCCCACCGAACGTCGCACGATGCTGAACCCCGGCATCGAGATGATGGGTGAATTGCAACGGCTCGGCATCATGGCCGACGACATGGATCTGGGTTCGGTGCCCGGCATCGATATGCAGTTCGAGAACATGACATATGTACCGCAGGCACTTGGTAGCGGCGGCAACGTTGTGCGGGTGCAAGTAAACGGAACCTTTACCGGTACCGGCGACGCAAGCATGCTTCCGTACGGTTCGCTCATCACCGACAACCTTCCTGCTGAAACCCTCGCCGAACTCACCGCAGAAGGCGAAGAGGCGATGGAAACATCGGTCGAGAG
>CALGZB010000013.1 GCA_937934655.1 uncultured Acidimicrobiales bacterium
GGCATAGCGGCCAGCGGCGACGTTGGGCCAGGTAACACGAACGGTGTCGTTACTGATGGCCACCGCCTGGCACTCCAGTGGGGCACGAGTCGTCCCAAGTACTTCGATTTCGCCGATGGCAAGCGCACCGGTTGGGATGTGCACTCGGATGTATCGGCCGAAGACGGGGTTTCCGAATCGTTTGTTTCGGTCGATCGAGTTGGCCTTCATCTCGACCACCTTCGCCTGGTTGCGGATGGCATTGACGTCGTTGGACACAAACTCCGAGGGGCTTACGAAAACCGACACGTTCTCGAGGTTGGCCGGTCCACCGTTCCAAAGCGAGATTGCGCTGATGTCTGCGTGGCTGCCAAGGTCGAGGTCGAACCAGGGATTCGTGGTGTTCTGCGTGATGGCGGCACGGACAAGGTTGCCGTCGATGGCACGAGGAGCGCCACTTCCGCCGAGTACCGAACTCTGGGTAGCGGCGCCGACGGGAGCCAGGTTGGTCGTTGCCGTGGCAGCGGATGTTGTTGTGCCGCAAGGGTGGTTCTTGATCGCTTCGTTATACCGGCGGTAGGAAATCGTGTAGCTGGCGGTTTCGCCGCCGGCGGTTGCAGTGTCGGTGTAGTTGGTCGCGGCGGGGACTGCTTTGAGGAAGCGGCCGTTGCGTTTGATGCGGTACGCCTCGCCGGCGTCCGCGATGTCGCTCCATCGCACGATGGGATTGCCTGATGCGTCGAGCGCTACCGAGCAGCTGATGTGTCCGGCATTCGGGGTGGGGTCGAACACTGCAGATCGACCGGTCACGCGGCCACTGACCTGACCGTTGTCTTGGCCGATGAGAAGGCCGCGTTCACTGAGGGTCATCGTGAGGATGCCCTTCTTTGCATTGGATGTGGGCAGCCAGGTTGGGATGCCTTTGCCGCTCGTCGGGTCGATGGCGCCAATCTGGTTGGCGACGTAGACGTATCCGGGGAGTACGAGATCGGCATTGAAGCTTGCGTCGCGGGTTGGGTCGGCGGTGTACGGACCGGTGGTTTTCCCGGGGTAGGGACTTGGAGCGTTTGGGTGGACCATGTAGCGGAAGTGGCCGCCCAGGTAGATGGCGTCGTTGCCCCATTCCACCGAGAAGATCGAGTCAAAGACCCGTGAGCTCCAGACAGGTTGGCGAACTTCATTGCCTGGCGTGGTTTGCGCGACCGAGAAATTCACCAGCGAGTCGCAAACCGTGCCGGTGTCGTGGCCGGTGTGGGCGACAGCAAAATGCTCGCCATCAGGACTCCACGACACATCGGTGATCGCGATACCTCGTGACGAACAATTGGTGATTCCGTAGACATCGGTTCGCCACGGCAAAATGGTGCCGTCAGCGGCGAACATCGTAAATCCCGGTGTTGGCTGGCCCGACACGGAGTCGTGTCGGTGAGCCACGAGAACCTCATTGGTTCCCGGACGAACTGCCACACGGTGCACGCCGGCCGTGTTGACTCGTTCCCCCGTGACTTTGTTGGTAAACACTCGTCCCGATGGAATACCGAAGACGTGATCGAACGCAGCGAGAGCCTTGCCGGTGCGTCGGTTGACCAGAGCGAGGTATTCGCGTGGCTGCTTTTGGACCTGGGTGAAGTTGCCGCCGATGACGAGGTTGTCGCCAAGTACCGCGATGGATTCGACTTTCGAGTTGGCTCGACCTCGGAACCGTCCGTCGAGTTCGGCTGAACGCGTGTCATAGCGGGCTATCCGGCCGCGGTTGAGGCCATCGACGTGTTTGAACTTTCCGGCGAAGTAGATGTGCCGACCGTTGGGGTCGTTCTCGATATCTCGGACCTCGCCGTCGATTACTGGACGGAAGTTCTCGTCGAACTCGCCGGTATCGATGTTGTAGGCGAAGAGGTAGGGCTGGTCGACGATCGGGCCGCCAGTTCGGGTGCGAACCTGCTGGAAGTCGCCGCCGACAATTACCCGGTTGCCGACTTGGCTGATTGCGAGGACCCTGCCGTCGAGCACGATGGGTAGGTCGGAGCGAACCTGGTCGGGCACGATGGCCTGGGCCGGCAAAACGGCGAGTCCCGAGAGTGCGAGGGAGAGGCCGAGCGTAAGAGCGATGAGACGGCGAAGAGCGTGGCTGAGTGACACGGGGAATGGCCTTTGACGAAAAGGGCTAGAAGGGTGGATCTAGCTTGTCTTTCTGTCTTGACGGCACAGTCCTGCTCTCGCTTTATCCGAACAGTGTGCATTCTTTGCCCGAATTTGGGGTGCCGCTTGGGTGGTCTAGGCCGGTTTGTCGCTGGCTGTGTAGAGATCGGCGACCAGCGCATAGTGATCGGATGGCATGACGCCATCGATGGGCTCGGTTCCGGCGAGTTCGATGTTGGCGACGCGGCCCTGCGGTTTGTCTGATGGGTACCCCACAAGGATGTAGTCGAGGCGGCGGTTTGGCCACTGCGGAAACAGGTCGGCGAGGTAGGGGTTGGCCGCATCCCAGGTGATGCCGAGGTCGCCCCGGGTGGCTGCGTTCCACGCGTCGAGGAACACCCGGTTGTGGAACGGGGTGGACCTGCCGGTGAGGCGTCGTACCTCGTCACTGTCTGGGACGGCGTTGAGGTCGCCGAGTAGTACTGGCGGGAAAGCGCTCTTCTCAGGCCAGCGTTCGTCGATGAATCCGACGAGCTCTTCGAGCTGTGCTTGGCGAATCGACCCGAGCTCATATCGGTGTTCGAGGTGGGTGGTGAAAACGCTGATTGGACCGTCGGGTGCATCGATGGTTGCCATCAGCACGCTGCGATACCGATGCTCAATGTCCGAAACGAGCAGCAACGACTCGGTCTTGATGATGGGCCAGCGTGAGAGCAGTGCGTTTCGCACGGGTGCGTCGAAGCCATCAGGCGATGGGCCGATGACGAGCTCAAAGCCGAGACCTTCGGCCAGCTGCGTCACGGTTGGACCTGATCCCGATACCGGGTCGTAGACCTCCTGGAGGGCGATGATGTCGGCGTCGATGTCGTGGAGGGCGGTGGTGATAGCCCCATGGCGAGCTTCCCAGGGGCCGTGGTGAAGCCAGATGTTCCAGGTGCAGAATCGGACCGTCATCGTTGCTACTTTCCCTCGAACTGGGCTGGGCGCTTTTCGAGGAACGCCGCGGTGCCTTCTTTGGCATCATCGCTGGCCCAGGCGTCGGCGATGTGGCGTGCTGCGGCATCGCCTGGTGTATCCGCGCCTGCCCTATCAGCGCTGGCTTTCACCGAGGCCTTACTGGCTTGCATAGATAGGGGAGCGTTGCCCAGCAACGTCGCAACGGCTTGATCGACGGCGTTGTCGAACTCGTCGGTGGCCACGGATTGATGGATAAGGCCGATCGATGCGGCGGCTTCGGCATCGATTCGGTCGCCCATGATGAGGAGTTCGCGGGCACGCGATGCTCCAACCTCTTGAACCAGAAGGTCGACGCCGGCTTGCGGGTAGGCGACACCAAGGCGCACAGCTGGAATTCCGAAGGTTGCGGTGTCGACGGCGATTCGAATGTCGGCGCTTAGGGCAACGAGGAGTCCGCCGCCGAGACAATGGCCGTTGATGGCGGCCACGACGGGTTTGGTAATGGTGCCGAGCGCCAACATTGCGGCGGCACCGGGACTCTTATGTTGGCCGCCAACTGCCTTGTTTACCTCGGCGATGTTTCCGCCCGAGACGAACACTCGGTCGCCACCGCCGCGGACCACAACGACCCGAACGATCTCATCGGCAGCAACCGATCGGCAGGCATCGCCGAGGAGATCGAGTGTTTCGCCAGAGAGCGCGTTGCGGGTCTCCGGGTCGTCGATGGTGATGGTGGCGGTTCTGTTGGATATGTCGAGTCGCAGCTTTTCTTGCACCTCCGCAATCTAGGTGTGCTCGCGACATTTGACCTTGCCCGTCGGCACTTCCCGCAGCGTGGCGAGCCAATCCGCCTGGCTTGTAGACCCGTTGCTAGTTTCGCCGCAGTACGAGCGTTATTGCGCAGACCCTAGGGAGTGGCCAAGTGGTTGAAGTTTCGTTGCCCGCACGGGCTGAGGTTGTCATCGTCGGCGGCGGAATCGTCGGTTGTTCGGTGGCGTATCACCTCACCCGTCGCGGCATTACCGATGTTGTGGTTCTCGAGCAGAACACGCTGACGGCAGGAACCACCTGGCATGCGGCTGGCCTCGTGGCGCAGATGCGCTCGAGTTATAGCCAAACGATGTTGGCCCATCACTCCAACGAGTTGTTTGCTTCGCTCGAAGCCGAGACCGAGCAGGCTACTGGTTACCGCACTCCTGGTTCGTTGGCTGTTGCCTCCGACGGCGACCGCTGGGAAGAGCTTCTTCGCACCGCGTCGATGGCCAAGACGGTCGGTGTTGAAGCCAACGTGATTTCGATGGAAGAAGCGGCCGAGCTTTGGCCCCTTATGCGCACCGACGACTTGGTGGGCGCCCTTCACATTCCCCAGGACAGCATCACGTCACCGGTCGACACCACCATGGCGCTGGCTAAGGGTGCGCGTATGCGCGGCGCCAAGGTCATCGAAGGTGTCGCCGTTACCGATGTCGATGTGGTCGACGGCAAGATCACCGGCGTGCAGACCGAGCAAGGCGCGATCGAGGCCGAGACGGTTGTGCTCTGCGGCGGCATGTGGACCCGCGAGCTCGCTGCCAAGATCGGTGTAAACGTTCCACTTCAGGCTTGCGAGCATTTCTATATCGTCACCGAGCCCGTCGACGGTGTGGAGACGGGCCTCCCCACACTCCGAGACCCAACCAATCACAGCTACTTCAAAGAAGAGACCGGCAAGATCATGGTCGGGTTCTTCGAGCCTCGCGGCAAGGTGTGGAAGCCGGGCGGAATTCCTCGTGACTTTTCCTTCGGGACTCTCCCTGAGGATTGGGAGCACATCGGGCCGGTCTTCGAGCGAGCCATCCATCGGGTGCCCGAGCTCGGCGAGGTGGGTTTGCAGCTGTTCTTCAACGGTCCCGAGTCGTTCACCCCTGACGGCGTGTATTACCTGGGCGAAGCGCCCGAGGTCGACCGCTGCTTCGTGGCCGCTGGTTTCAACTCTGTTGGTATCCAATCATCGGGCGGCGTGGGCTGGGCGCTGGCCGATTGGATCGCCGACGGCCATCCACCCATGGATCTTTCGGGAGTCGACATCCGCCGGGCCAAGCCGTTCCAGGCGCAGCAGCAGTATCTGGAAGATCGCATTTCGGAAAGCCTTGGCCTTCTCTATGCGATGCATTGGCCGTTCCGTCAGTACGAGAGTGCTCGCGGAATCAAGCAGTCGCCGTTGCATGACCGCCTGGTCGCGAATAACGCGGTGTTCGGCGAACTCGCCGGCTGGGAACGCCCCAACTGGTACGCCAGCGGTGGCGAGATCCCCGAGTACGAGTACTCCTACGGCAAACAAAACTGGCACGACGCTTCAGGTCGCGAATGCGATGCCGTCCGCAACCGGGTTGCCCTGTTCGACCAGACCTCGTTTGTGAAGTTCCGGGTTACCGGCCCTGATGCGCTGGCGATGCTCAACAACATCAGCGTTGCCGACATCGATGCTCCTATTGGCAAGGCCGTGTACACCCAGTGGTGCAACGAGCGAGGTGGCATCGAAGCCGACCTCACCATTACTCGCCTCGGCGCCGACGAGTTTTATGTGGTCACCGCCGCAGCAGCGCAGGTTCGAGAAGCCACATGGATGCGTCGCCACTCGGTCGGGATGGACGTGAGCATCGTCGACGAGACCGCCGAGGTTTCGATGCTCGGCCTGATGGGCCCCAATTCCCGCAAGGTGTTGAGCCAACTCACCGATACGTCGCTCGAGAACGACGACTTCCCATTTGGTACCGGACAGAACATCGAAGTTGCCGGTCAGAAGGTACTGGCGCTGCGTCTGAGTTATGTGGGCGAACTCGGCTGGGAGCTGTACCTTCCCAACGATTCGGCCGGACTGGTGTTCGACGCCCTGCTTGAAGCCGGCGAACCACATGGCATTCAGCTGGCCGGTTATCACGCCATGAACACGCTGCGAGTTGAAGCCGGTTATCGCCACTGGGGCGACGACATCACCGACGAAGACACCCCGATCGAAGCTGGGCTCAGCTTCGCAATCGCATGGGACAAGGAGTCGTTTATCGGGAAAGAGGCGTTGCTCGCGCAGAAAGAACTGCCGAAGACCAAACGTCTTATCCAGTTCAAGCTGGGCGACCCCGACAAGCTGATGTACCACGACGAACCGATCTATCGCGACGGCCAAATGGTCGGCCGCACTGCGTCGGCTATGTGGAGCTATACCGAAGACGCGTCGCTCGCCATGGGTTATGTCGAAAACGATGAAGGCGTGACCAAGACCTGGCTCGACGAAGGTTCGTGGCAGATCGAAGTAGCCGGCGACCTCTACCCAGCCACCACATCCATCCGTTCGTTCTACGATCCAAAGAACGAACGCGTTCGCCTCTAATCCGCAAGAGTAGGCTTGGGGGATGTTTGGCGAAGCCAAACTCCCAGAGTGAGCGCAGCGAACGGCGTCGACCCCGCGTTCTTACTTTTCGGTATCGTCTCGCTGTTCTTTGTCCATTGGAGCCCACATGTCTAAGCCAGTAGTTCTCGTCACCTCAGCATCAGGCCGTATCGGCAAGGAGTTGGTTGCCCGTCTCGCGGCCGACGGCCGATACACGGTTCGTGCCACGTCGTTTAGCGAAGGCAAGGCCGACGCCTTGTTGGCACTTGGTGCCGACGAGGTTGTGTACTTTGACCTCAACGACGACAGCACCTGGGATGGCGCTCTCGAAGGTGTGAGCTCGGTCTACTCGGCGTCGCTCGACCCGATGCTCGAAGGTCACCTGGCGTTCAGCGCCGCACTCGGCGAACGCAAGGATCAAATCGGCCACGTGGTTCGGGTGAGCT
>CALGZB010000014.1 GCA_937934655.1 uncultured Acidimicrobiales bacterium
GTCGTCGCACACGTTGTCGCGCATTTCGCCGTACATAGTGTCGCTTGCATGAAGCCGCTCAACGGCCATCCGGTGCTCGGGCGCATCGGCCAGGAGTCGATGCATCGAGAGTGCGCCGTCAACCTGTTGAAGGGCGGCCCGCAAACGCCACATACGCAGAGCGATATCGATGGCGACATCGCGATGGTTTGGATCGAGTCGCTCGCGCAATGCTCGACGGGGTTCCTCGGTGTTGTCGCTAATAACCCACCAGAAGGCGTCGGCCGATTCGGTATCGAGCCCGAGTTGGTCGAGCCAATCGAAGCGTTCGGCGATGAGCGCGAGCGCCTCCGAGGCAGTGGCCGCTGGATCGAACGAGGTCTGCTCGTCGGCGATGAGCATCTCGTCGAACAGATCGTCGTCGCCATCATGAAGCTCGACCAACAGGGACACCACCAGTTCAGTGAGCTCGGATTCGGCGGTAGGAGCGCCACCAGGTCGAGGCTCGGCCGCTCTCCAAACCTCTGCTTGCCGGGCTTCTGCCCAGCGATACAACGCATCAAACGGGTATGGGTCGCTACGTACTTCGGAGAACGCGTCTGCGATGAGCTCGACGATTGGGGCGAGAGACCTGGTGTTTAGAAACGGGGTGCAGTCGTCGTCGGTGCCGTCCGCGTAGTGGGCACGAGCCCGAGCGATCCACGAATCGAGCCGGTCACATAGCTCCGGCGTTCCCTCGGTGCCTCGCACGTCGACGAGTGCGATTTCGCGAACCGCAGCCCACGTGTTGATGACACGAGGGTGCTTGAGCGCATAGGGAACCAAACCCAATCCCGTGGCATTGCCGAGGCCAAAGTAGCGGCTCCACTCGGCGTCGAAACCTACGGCGTCATCGCCACCCAGCTGGCGAGCGCAACTTTCGACCACGTCGTAGCTGAGCTCGCGGTAACACCAGGCCGCCATGAACTGGGCTCGATACGGCACCCGTAGCGGGTGGCCTGGGGCGTACCCCTCGAAGCTGCGCATGCCGTACTTGCCGTTCCCGTAGAAGGCGGTGCTGCGCATGATGTAGCCGGCATCGGCCACGTGATCGGGATCGGGTTGGTTTCCTTCGGCAAGGGTCTGCACCAAGTAGTCGAAAAACCGAACGCTTCGATTGCCACGAGTCAGCACCAACACCCGAGGGTCGAGTCGTCCCTCCTCTTGTTGCGGAACCTCGCTGCGAAGCATCGCAAGAAAGCCATCATCGAGCTCGCCCTCGATCAGCGCCGCCGAAATTTCCCAAGCGCCAGCCACCACCCGATCGGTATGCATCGACTCGTCGAGGCTGATGGTGAACGCCACAAAATGGAAGACATATCCGGGGGTTTCGATGCGATAGACGGCCTCGCCTTCGCCAGCCTGATTGACGTCGACCCGCACTTTCTTGGCCGACCAACCGTCATTCGACGCACGGCGCAGCATCGAACGGCTGAAGCTATAGCGAGTGAGTCGGGCTGAGCCGATGACCTCGGGAGACATGACGTGCGAAGCCGGCCGTAAGTTCTCGGATCGAGCGTCGAGCTGGTCCCGCAACTCCTGCCCAATCGATACAACTCTCTGCTGCGACATGTGACCGATGGTACAACCCCAGGTCACACCACCTCAGGGTCGAAGCGGCACCTGAAACTCATTGCCGTTAAAGACCCGTACCTGGCCGGTCTCGATGTCGTAGACACAGCCGGCTAGGGCCAACGACCCTTCAGCGACGGCCTCGCTAATGAAGTCATAGGTGCGGAGATGATCGAGCTGCGCGAGCACGTTGGCCTCAATGGCAGTGTTGAGGTCGGAGCTGTCACCGTGATCAGCGAACCGAAGCCATTCCCCGACGAGGGGAAGAGCGTCTAACGAGTCGGGAGCCATTGCCCCCTTCACCGCTCCGCAATCGGCGTGGCCACAGATCACGATGTCGGACACCTTCAGCGCCTTGACCGCGAATTCGATTGACGCGGCCATACCATCGGCGGCAAGACCCGAGTCACTCGGCGGCACGATGTTGCCGGCATTACGGCACACAAAGATCTCACCAGGTTGCGTCTGCGTGATCAGCGACGGGTCGACGCGAGAGTCTGCACAGGTAAGAAACAGCACGTCAGGTGACTGTCCTTGGGCCAAGTCGTCAAAGAGCGGCTGGCTCTGAGAGTGGATCTCTTCGGAGTACCTGGCGATTCCGTCAATTAGTCGTTGCATTCTCTTTGGGAGCCTTTACGCAAGTTCTCGAACACTGGGAATTCCCCTACCAAAAATAGTCTGGAACAAAGGGCCGGTGGTGCCCGAATCGCCGCAATTCGTCACTGGCCTGTAAAACCGCGGGTGTGTCTGCTCCCCTGATTTCGAGATTCATCACCACCCTTGCCGTCGCGCTTCTGCTCCTCGGTTCGCTACCCGCTGGTGCCCAATCCAACGAGTCGCCGGCCCCGCAGACCGGAGAAACCGGCGAGGATCTCGCGCAGAGAACCTTTAACTGTCGAGCCAAGAAAGGCAATGCCAAGAAGCGCTGCCGAAAAGCCAAGGCCGAAGCGGAAGCAAAAGCTAAGGAAGATGCCGAACGCGACGCGGTGCCGTTTGTGTGCCCAACATCGGGGCCAATCTCGATCAGCACGAAGTCGGCCAACGCCTCCAAGGCACTCAAAGCATTTGCCTCCACCGCCCAACCGGCCCCGCCGGTAAACGGTAACAACCGACCACATCCCGGCTACTCCGGCGTCGTCGGTCTTCTCGACCCTGCAACCAAGGTCGTGCAACCACAGGCCGCTGCTCCGCCACGAGTCGCCGAAGGACTTTCGCCACTCACCGGGAAGAAGTCGAAACGGGCCGATGCCCCAGCGGTGGTCGTCAAGGTCTCCAACTCGCTTCGAGCCCGTCCCCAAACCGGTCTCCACAAGGCCGACATCGTGATCGAGGAACAGGTCGAAGGCGGCATCACCCGGTTCCTCGGCATCTTCCAAAGCCAAACCGCCGTCGTCGGCCCGGTCCGCTCCGTACGCTCCACCGACATCGCGGTCGTCACCACGCTCCGCACGCCAGCGTTCCTCTACTCGGGCGGCAACCGCACGTTCGTCGATCTGATCCGCAAGACCGATATTGATGAAGTCAGCGAAAGCACCTGTCCTCGAACGCTTCGCCGGGTCAACACCCGCAGCGCCCCTCACAACCTCTACGCCCGCACCGGCCTGGTCGCCAAGGGAAGCAACTCGCTTCCTCCCAAGACCCAGTTCCGCTACCGCGCCAAGGGCGAGAAGGTCGGCGGAACCAAAGCCAGCCGAGCCCAAATCAACTACCGGGCCAACTTGGTCGACTGGCAGTGGCATCCCCGCAAGAAAACCTGGCAACGCTGGCAGAACAACCAGCCCCATGTGGTTACCTCGGGCGCCCAGCTCAGTGCCAAGAACGTCATCATCGTCGAACTCGACCGGGTCGACTCCGGAATCCGTGACGCCGGCCGGGCAGTGGTCACCGAAGACGTCTACGTCGGCAAAGGCCGAGCGGTAATCCTCACCAAAGGCCGAGCAATCCTCGCCCGCTGGAACCGCCCGTCCCTCGACTCAGTAACAACCTTCGTCGACCGCAAAACCCGCAAACCAATCAACATCACGCCCGGCAACACCTGGATCCAATTCGCAGAAACCGGCGAATACTCTTTTGACTAGTTC
>CALGZB010000015.1 GCA_937934655.1 uncultured Acidimicrobiales bacterium
TTCCTCCAGCAGGTCGAACCCAAGCGCATCGTGTTTGCGGTCACCCACTTCTATGCAAGCGAAGAGGGTCGCCAGAAGATGGCGAACCCGGCGATCAACGAGATCCTCACCCTCAACACACTTCCCACGGTCCTCAACCGCGATGTGCAGGGCCGCCTGCGCAAGAAGATGGTGGTGCTGAAGATCGAGATCTGGCTGGCCCAAAGACTTTGCGCGATCCTCGGCCTCCCCGAACTCAAGGACGCCAGCGGCTACCGCATCGACATGTCATCGAAGAACCCCCGCTTCAAGCGTAAGATCCACTCAAACGACGAACTCGCCGAACTCCGCGACTAACCAGCGAGGCTGACGTGACGAGTCGTCGAGTTGCGATAGTCGGAATGTTTCTCGAGAGCAACGCCTTTGCTCGGCCTGTCCCTGAGCGGGGGTTTCGGGGATTTCTGTATCTTGAAGGCGACGACGTCAGCAGCGATGCACGGGCCGAACATCCACGGGTGATGTCGGAGGTCGTCGGGTTCTACAACGCAATGGATCGTCTCGGACCATGGGAACCAGTGCCCGTCTTGGTGACGATGAGCGGTGGCGGAGCCGCCGAGCACGTGTTCTTCGTCGACACCGTTGCCAAGGTTCGGCAGGGATTGGCCGAAGCCGGCTCGCTCGATGCCGTGTACCTCTGCAACCACGGAGCGATGATCACCACCGAGGAAGAAGACGGCGACGGCTTGTTCTTCGCTGCGGTTCGAGATGCCGTTGGCCCCGACGTACCGATCATCGCAACACTCGATCCACACGGGAACGTGTCTGATCTGATGATCGACTCGGTCGATGTTGTGGTGGCGTATCGCACCGATCCTCACGTCGATCAATGGGAGCGGGGCGAGGAGGCAGCCGAGCTACTTCACGAAGTGTGGAGTGGTATGCAGCCGAAGACTGTTTCGGTGCGTCTGCCAATCGTTCCGCCGAACGTCTCGTTGTTCACCGATGAAGGCCCCTTCGCCGACATGGTGGCGATGGGCGAGCAACGGGTCACCGACGAGATAGCAAACGTATCGATCCTCGGTGGCTTTGCGTTCTCTGACACATCCAAGAACGGCCTCATCGTCATCGTCACCAGCCGCAACGACGGAGGAGCCGCACGAGAGTTGGCAAGAGACTTGGCCGATCTGGGGTGGGAGAACCGAGACCGCTTTATCTGCGAAGCCACCTCGATGGACGACGCAGTAGCCCTCGCTGTGGCGACCGGCGAGGATTCCTCCTTGCCATCACGGGTCTTCTCCGATCTCGGTGACAACACCGGGGCTGGCGGCCCAACAAACACGCTGTGGATGCTCGAAGCGCTGCATGAGGCCGGCGCTCGAGGCGTGCTAGTCGTCAACTTCCGCGACGCTCGACTCGCCGGGGCGGCGCAGGCGGCCGGTGTTGGAAACTCGATGATCGCCACGTTCAAGGGCGACGACTGGGATCGCGATGGCAAGACCACCTATGTCGCCGACGCTCGTGTTCTGGCGCTGCACGATGGCCCATTCGTTGGGCGCCGCGGCATCGTCGCAGGCAAGACGCTGTACTGCGGGCCGATGGCGTTACTCGACCTCGGTGGGGTGCAGGTAGTTGTTACCAGCCGGGCGGCAGTGGGCAACGACCCCGTCTATTGCGAAGCTCTTGGTGTCGATCTTGCGACGGTTCGAAGCATCGTCGTGAAGGTCCGCAGTTCGTTTCCCGTGGCCTATGACGAGTTCGTCAACACCGAGAACATGGTGTTCGTCGACACCCCGGGCCGCACGTCGCCGATGCTTCAGCGCATGCCCTTCGAGCGGCTGCCCCGACCGGTGTATCCGCTTGACACCGGGTTCGAGTGGATCAACCCTCTATAGCGGCTTTTCAAGAGTGACTCGGCGTTCGACGAGCTCCGAGAGTTACTGAAGTTTTGGTTCATTCGCGTCGATACCAATGACGTGCGTCCTGTAGACCGATCGAACCAACTGATCACGAACCGCACGCACGAAGCCGAGCAGCTCCAACAAGAGACCCGACGAATCTATGATTCGAGCCAGTGGGTCGGCCCTCTCGGCCAATGTGCCCTCGGACCAATCGTTGTCTGGCAACTTTGGGACAGGATCTCGGCACCTGTTCTCTTGGGCTGGTTTCTGATCTTGGCCGCAGCTTCGCTGTCGCTGACGACGTCGCTCATCGTGCCCAGTCTGGCCAGGTACCAGAGCTCCAGTGGCATGCCGCTGTTGGCCGGCCCCTGCCACTTGGTGTTCGGTCTTTGCTACGGAAGTCTTCTTTGGCTTGGTCCCGACCTCGTTGCCGAGCCTGAGCTGAGGTGGCTGTGTTTGACGATCATGTTTGCCGCAAGTGCCGGGGTGTCAACCGGACTCGCCGGCCTCGACAAAATCTCCATGAGCGTCCTCGGCCCCACATGGACGTTGGGTTCGCTCGCGCTGGTCGTGAAGGGCCAGCCGACGCTCGGAGCCGGAACCCTATTGTTCTTGGTCATCGTGACCATCGACCAACGACGAAGTGGGGACCTCTTCCGCGAGCTCATTGCGCTGCGAGTTGACCGGGAACTGCGGGCCGAATCAAACGCATGGGCGGCCTCGCACGATGACCTCACCGGACTACTCAACCGCTCTGGCGTGCTGACAGGTCTCAACGAGTTGGAGTCGCAACCGGTTACTGCGATGTACATCGATCTCGACTACTTCAAAGCGGTGAACGATCAACTGGGCCATGGTGCCGGCGACCAGGTGCTCACCGAGGTTGGTCGACGTTTATCTGAGCACATCCGCGAAGAGGATTTGGTTGGCCGTTTTGGAGGCGACGAGTTCTTCGTGGTCTTTGCAAGACATATTCCGTCGGCACGAGCTGAGCAGTTGGGGCGCAACATCATTGACGCCATTGAGCATCCCATCGACACCCAATTCGGCGCGGCGCGAGTTTCTGCGAGCATTGGCGTGGCGGTAGGTGTGTGCGAGTCCGGCAAGGTCGACGACATCATCAATCGAGCAGACGGTGCGTTGATTCGGGCCAAACGAGCCGGCCGGGGTCGGGCGCTGGCAGCTACTGACGGTAGGTAAGGCCCTTGTAGCTGAGGATGAAGCCGTTGGCTTCGAGCTGGGCGGCCAGTGGCGATTCGCGCACGGGTTCGCCGTCGATCTTGTTGATGTCGAGAGCTTTGAAGCGACCCTGCTTTACCAAACTCGTGAGGGCATCGACCCAACCTTCTGGCGGCACGTTCCCTTCGTGGTTTCCGCCAAAGGTCACCAGCGACTTTCCGCCACGTTCGAGGTACGCAACAGGGTCGCCGTCGGCGAGGATCACGAATGCGCCTGCAGCTCGGGCTGGACGGCCTGGGTTCTCGGGCCACGGAAGCGCGGCGCCGTAGGGCTGCGCTGGGTCGGTTGCCGCCAACATCACGAACACCGGATCCTCGGCGAGCGATGACACGTCGACTCGCTCGGCCCGAAGCCGATCGACCGCACCGGTCAAGGCGAACTGGGCAGCCCCGAGCCCGGCAACGAAATAACCACGACGCACCTGACCGCGCTCTTCGAGCGCCTTCAACACCGGATACACCCCGGCAAAGCCGCCCTTGGCTCCTTCGCCAAGAGCCGCCTCGCGCGTCAGGACTCCGTACCGTTCGAGAAGTTGTATCGCCCGGGCGTGAGCCGCTTCGGTCTCTGACGGCTTTGGCAGCAGCAGTGGCGCCACGAGCGACCATCGGCCGGCAGCCGTTGGCGGGCCGAGGCGCGTCATTTGTCCAACGCGAGGACGGCCTCGTCGCTTTGAAGCCGCTGGCTTACGCCCGCGCTTTGCCCCCATCGCTCGCAGCGGTGCCAGGGAGTCGTTGGTGAGTTCGCCGGCCCACACCAAGTCCCAAAGCGCAGTCAGAACGGTCTCGTCGTCGTAGGGCAAGTCGGCGGCGGCCGCTGCGGTGAGCAGGTCGGGCCAGAACGATGCGCCACGGTTCGCCAGGTGGTTTCGAATGGCGTCGTGGATGGGCTCGTCTGGGAGATCCTCGGGAACCATTGCCGGCACGAGCAACGCCGCCTGGTCGCGGAACAACAGCCGGACCCGACCGTCACTCGAGCCGATTGCGCCTGCACCCACCCAAACCAGCTCGCCAGAGGCGCAGAGCTCGTCGAGCTCCGATGGCTTGTATGCCGCCATGCGAGCCGGCAGCACGTCTTTCTCAAGGGTCGAGACCGGAATCGGAGCACCTTGCAGCACGCCGATGATCTCGGCCAGCGCATCGATACCTCGGCGCTGCACCCCAACGCCCTGCCATGCCGGAAGGAACCGGGCCAGGGCGTCAGCCTCAACCGGTTCAACCTCTTTGCGGAGCGACGCCAGCGAACGACGGCGGAGCTGGCGCAACACATCGTCGTCACACCACTCGCGCTCGACACCGTCGGGGCGGAACTCTCCACGAACCAGCGAACCGGCTTCGGTGAGACGGTCGAGCACAACACGGATGCGCTCGATACCCACGCCGAGGCGGGCACCGACCTGTTTGGCCACAAACGGTCCGTGGGTCTTGGCGAAACGGATGACGAGGTCGCCGAGCGGATCATCGACCGAGTCGGTGAACACGGCAGGCAGACCAATGGGAATAGCTACACCCAGTGCGTCGCGTAGCTTGCCGGCATCGTCAGATGCGGCAAAGCGAGTCTCCCCGGCAACCGCTACCTCGATGATTCGACGGTCGTAAAGCAGCGTGGCGAGCGCCGCCTCCATATCGAGCCCGCCTGTGCTGCCTGTGCTGCCTGTGCTCCGAGCCTCGAGCTCGTGCCGGGTCAGCGGTCCAAGGATGCGCAGAAGATCGTGGATCTCGTCGCCGTCGCGGGCCTGGCGGCCGTCGACCAGCCGTTGCAGTTCGAGTTCGAGGTCGGCCAACACCCCTGCATCGAGAAGTTCGCGAAGTTCTTCCGCCCCCAGCAGGTCGCGCAGGAGTTCGCGATCGAGGGTGAGTGCCGCCGCACGGCGCTCGGCCAGCGGCGCATCGCCTTCGTACATGTACACGGCGATCCACCCGAACAGCAGCGACTGGGCAAACGGCGACGCCCTGGTCGTGTCGACAGGAACCACGCGGATCTTGCGGCTCTGCAGGTCGGCGAGCACCGACTTAAGCGCCGGAAGGTCGAACACATCGTTCAAACACTCGCGAGTGGTCTCGAGTAGGATCGGAAAGCTCGGGTACTTCGAGGCAACCTTGAGCAGGTCGGCGGCCCGCTGCCGTTGCTGCCACAAGGCGGTTCGTTGATCGGGCCGGCGCTTCGGGAGCAGCAACGCTCGGCCCGCGCACTCACGGAACCGGGACGCAAACATCGACGTGTTGGGCAACATGTCGATGATGAGGTCTTCGATTTCGGCCGGGTCGAACAGCAGATCCTCTGCCGGAAGATCGTCGATGGCCTCAGGCAGGCGAAGCACAATGCCATCGTCGCTCCAGATGAGCTCGACGTCGGTGCCCCACTGCTCCGAAAGTCGACCCCGCAACGCCATGGCCCACGGTGCGTGCACCTGAGCGCCAAACGGCGAGAGCACCACCACCCGCCAGTCGCCGATCTCGTCACGGAAACGTTCGACCACAATGGTCTGATCGTCGGGCAGTACCCCGGTGGCCTCGACCTGTTCGTTGAGGTACTCCACCAGGTTGCGGGCGGCGAGATCATCGAGCCCGTGCTCGTTGGTGAGCCGTTCGAGAATGTCGGAGCTTCGCGAACCCCGAAGGAAGGCCCCAATTGCTCGTCCCAGCTCAAGCGGACGCCCGGGACCGTCGCCGTGCCAGAACGGCATCTTGCCCGGCTCGCCCGGGGCTGGCGTGACGATGACGCGTTCGTAGGTGATCTCTTGGATCCGCCACGTACTGGCGCCGAGAAGAAACGTCTCGCCCGGACGACTTTCGTACACCATCTCTTCATCGAGCTCGCCGACCCGTGTGCCGTCGGGAAGGAACACGCCAAAGAGGCCGCGATCGGGGATGGTTCCTGAGTTCGTAACAGCCAGCCGTTGTGCGCCTTTGCGGCCCCGCACGGTTCCGGCAACCCGGTCCCACACGATGCGCGGACGAAGCTCACTGAACTCTTCGCTGGGGTACCGGCCCGACAGCAGGTCGAGCACGTTGTGCAGTGCCTCGTCCGAGATCTCGGCAAAGTTGGCCGATCCTCGAACGATGCGACTCAGCTCGTCGATCTCCCAGTCATCGAGGGCACAGAGCGCCACGACTTGCTGGGCGAGAACGTCGATGGGGTTGCGAGGGTAATAGGTCTCCTCGATGAGGCCGTCCTGCATCCGCTTGACGACCACGGCGGCCTCGACAAGATCGGCCCGATGTTTCGGGAACAGCTTGCCCCGAGAGGTCTGCCCCACCTGGTGACCCGAGCGACCAATCCGCTGAAGCCCTCGGCTCACCGCACCGGGAGATTCGACCTGAATCACCAAGTCGACTGCGCCCATATCGATTCCCAGCTCGAGCGAACTGGTTGCCACAAGGCCCTTCAACCGACCCGACTTGAGGCGGTCTTCGATATCGAGCCGCCGCTCACGACTCAGAGACCCGTGATGGGCCAGAACCAACTCGGTGCCCTCGATGCCCGACGACCCGCTCGAAAGATGTCCATCACCCTGGTTGAGCCCCCGGGGGTTGACGGGAGGCCGACCCATTGCTTCGTTGCCGACCCAGCCGTCTTTGGGAGCGTCCTCGGCAGCGTCTGGGTTTTCCTCGAGGTTCTGCTCATAGTCGAGCTCGTTGAGTCGGGTGGCCAACCGCTCGGCAAGGCGGCGGGAGTTGACGAACACCAGCGTGGAGCGGTGTTCCTTGATGAGCTCCAGGAGTCGGGGGTGCATCGACGGCCAGATACTTTTGCGCACCGGTCCGGCCGCAGCGTTGCCGCTTACCGGCTCCTCCACATAGGTACCGAGCTCACCCATGTCTTCGACGGGTACCACCACTTCGATGTCCATGGTCTTGCGCGCACCGGCATCGACGATGGTCACCGGGCGAGCAGAGTTCGCTACGGCACTCTTTCCCCTCTTCCCACTCGTCTTGCTCGACTTCGCCGGCGCCGCTTCTTCGAATCCACCGAGGAAACGAGCGATCTCTTCGAGAGGTCGTTGAGTTGCTGAAAGCCCAATGCGTTGAGGAGCCGGATGGGAAACCGGCGACTCTTCGCCCGGGATCCCCTTCGTCACCAATTGGTGCAGGCGTTCAAGCGAGAGCGAGAGGTGCGCGCCACGTTTGGTACCCGCCATGGCGTGGATCTCATCGATGATGATGGTCTCGACGTTCTTGAGCGTCTCGCGCGCCGCCGAGGTGAGCATGAGATACAGCGACTCGGGGGTGGTGATGAGAATGTCGGGCGGGTTCCGCACGAGCTTGCGCCGCTGGTCGGGAGCGGTATCGCCGGTTCGCATGCCCACGGTTGGCACATGCACGTCGATGCCAAGACGCTCCCCCGCCAGCACCGCGCCTTTGATTGGCGCCCGAAGGTTCTTCTCGACGTCGACCGCCAATGCCCGAAGAGGCGAGATATAGAGCACCCGAGTGCGGTGCTCGCGTTCAGGTACCGGCTTGGTCATCACCTGGTCGATGCTCCACAGAAACGCCGAAAGAGTCTTTCCCGAACCGGTCGGGGCGAGGATCAGTGTGTGGTCGCCAGCAGCAATGGCCGGCCAGCCCTTCGACTGCGGCGGCGTCGGGCCGGTGAAACTGGTTTCAAACCAAGCACGTACTGGTTCGGAAAACCCCTCAAGAGACACGCTTCATCGTCGCGCGGAAATCCCGGCAATACTCATGCGGTGAGCAACCAACCCAAAATTCCCGGCACCACCGACGTTCCCCAGTGGATCGCCGACCTGCCAAAGCTGGAGCTGCACGTCCACCTTGAGGGCTCAATGTCGGTTGCCACGGTTTCGGCCCTTACGGATCTGCATAGCGTGGACCCAAGCGGCGTTTGGCCCGACGGGTTCCCCGATCGTTTCTCGTTCAGCGGA
This sequence comes from uncultured Acidimicrobiales bacterium, assembly GCA_937934655.1. GTDB lineage: Bacteria > Actinomycetota > Acidimicrobiia > Acidimicrobiales > SHLQ01 > CALLQB01. The sequence goes on from CALGZB010000015.1 coordinate 7,996, forward strand.
TTCCCCGATTTCGCTGCCCAATTCTTCTACGGCCTCTCGCTTCTGCGAACCGGCGAAGACCTGGCAACCATCACCGAAGACCTCGCCACAACTCTGGCCGGCCAGAACGTTCGCTACGCCGAAATCACCACCACGGCGTACACCCACTTCATGGCCCGCGATGACCGACCCGGAATGTCCCCCACCGAATACCGCGATGGCCTCAACGAAGGCCGGCGCCGTGCTGCGGCTTTGGGCGTCGACATCGGCTGGGTTATCGATATCCCCCGCGACATCGAGATGCCGGGCAGCACCGTCACCATCGACTACCTCGAAAGCGCCCACACCCCCGACGGGCTCGTAGCTATCGGCCTCGGCGGCTACGAAGTTGGCTTCCCGGCAGCGCCGTACGCCGACGATTTCGCGCGGGCGATTGCGCTCGGCCTCAAGTCGGTCCCCCACGCTGGCGAAACCGAAGGCGCCGACAGCGTGCGCTCGGCCGTCGAAGATCTCAAAGCCGACCGAATCGGCCACGGCGTGCGATGCCTTGAAGATCCAGAACTCGTTGACCAGCTCGTCGACCGGGGCATCATGCTCGAGGTCTGCCCGACCTCCAACGATCTTTTGCAGGTGATCGAAACCATGGACGACCACGCGCTACCTGCGCTTCGGGAGGCCGGTCTGCGGGTCTGTCTCAACACCGACGACCCAGGCTGGTTCGATACCGACCTCAACACCGAGTTCGCAATTGCGTCAGAGCAGCTCGGTGTGTCCGAAGCCGATCACCTAGCCATGCTGCACGATGCGGTGACTGCGTCGTTCGCACCAGATTCGGTCAAGGCATCCCTCACCAACGAACTCACGAATTACCCGGTGAGCAACTAGCTCAAACGAGGCGGCACCGAGATCGTGGCGAGGTCTTCTGCCGCCACGACATCACCATGGAACTCCGAAGCCTCCTGCGCAAAGACGTCATTGTCGGGGTAGCGGGCCGAGAAGTGGGTGAGTACCAGGCGTCGTGCGCCGGCTTCGGTTGCCATCTCGGCTGCTTGGCGGGCAGTGAGGTGCTTGTACTTCGCCGCAAGTTCCACCTCGGTCTCGAGATAGGTCGATTCGCAGACGAGGAGGTCTACATCGGCCGCTAGTTCGAGAACCCCATCGCACCGCGCTGTGTCCATCACGAAGGCCATCGACTGACCCTTTCTCGGGACCGTCACGTCATCGACGACCACCCGGCCATGAGGTCCATCGATCCACCCCTGTTCCAGAAGCACGCCAACATCGGGTCCAGCGATCCCGGCTCGCTGGAGCTTTTCGGCGTCAACCGAGACCCCATCGGGTTCTTGGATTCGATAGCCATAGGTGGTGTCGCGATGCTCCAGGGCTACCGCCGAGAGTTCCACCGACCCGAGGGTCGCTTGTTTACCGGCAGCCACAACGGGGTGTTTCACGATGTCGCTTGTGTCGTGAAAGATCGACGCATGATGCAGATTCTCAAAATATTCTTCACCATCGCCCGGATAAAAAACGGGGAGCGGCCCAAGCCCACCGGGGCTCGCTGCGTTGTCGAACGATCGACGCTGAATGACACCAGGTAGGCCGAGACAGTGATCGCCATGGAAGTGCGTGACGCACACGGCAGTCGCCCGAGCGATGGCGACTTTGGCCAGCGTGCAGCCCCGCTGGGCCCCTTCGCCGGGGTCGAACAAGATGAGCTGCGAATCCCACCGCAGCGCATAACTGTTGTGTGCTCGGTAGCGGGTCGGCAACATCGACGACGTCCCTAACACCACCAGCTCGCGCACGCTCATGGGACAAGTATGACGCTGCTCCACTACCCAGAACCGCTACCCGCGGGTAACGTGAAAATTATGGAACCCACGTACTCAGCTGAAGCCGAAACTTTCCGCGAGAAGATGCAAGCGTTTCTCGCTGAGAAACTTCCAGCAAACTGGAAGGGCTACGGGGCCCTCGATGAGCAGGCGCTTGGGCAGTTCATGGACGAATGGCGAAAGACCCTCGCCGAGAACCGGCTTCTCGCTCCCTCATGGCCACAGGAGTACGGCGGCGGCGGTCTCAGCGAACTCGAACAGGTCGTGATGGCCGAAGAGTTCATGAAGGCCGGCGCACCCACCGGCGGCAACAACGATGCCTTCAGCATCGCCATGGTCGGCAACACCATTCTGCAGTGGGGCACCCCCGAGCAGAAGGCACACTTCCTCCCCCGCATCATCTCGGGCGAAGACACCTGGTGCCAGGGCTACAGCGAGCCAGACGCCGGTTCAGACCTCGCAGGTCTCGGTACCAAGGCCGGCCTCGACGGCGAAGAATGGGTCATCAACGGCCAAAAGATCTGGACCTCGGCCGGAATGTCCGCCGACTGGATCTTCGTTCTCGCTCGCACCGACCAGGATGCCCCCAAGCACCGCGGCATCAGTTTCCTTCTGGTTCCAATGGAACAAGAAGGCATCGAAGTCCGACCCATCAAGATGTTGTCCGGCGCTGAAGAATTCAACGAAACCTTCTTCACCGACGCTCGATGCCCCAAAGACAACGTGGTCGGCGAAGTCAACGGAGGATGGGCTGTTGCCATGACGCTGCTCGGCTTCGAACGCGGCGAAGCCGCAGCCACGATGCCCATCATGTTTGGCGCTGAAGTCGACAAGCTCATGGAGCTCGCCAAAGAGCGCGGCGTCAACGAGGACCCACGAATCCGTCAACGGCTAGCCGACGCTTACAGCAAGGTCGAGATCATGCGGTTCCTCGGCATGCGCACCCTCACCGAGTTCCTCGGTGGCGGCCACCCCGGCCCAGAAAGCTCCATCTTCAAACTGTTCTGGTCCGAGCAACATCGCATCGTCACCGAACTGGCGCTCGACATCTTGGGCAGCGAAGGCATGGTCATTGAAGGGTCGATGCCCGCCACCTCGTTCCACGCCGACCTTCCCGGCTCGGCCAACAGCTCTGCATCGTGGATCGGTACGTTCTTCAACGCTCGCGCCGGCACCATCTACGCCGGAACCTCACAGGTCCAAAAGAACATCCTGGGCGAGATGGTCTTGGGCCTCCCCAAGGAGCCAAAGCCCGCATAAACGCCAATTCTTGGCGAAAAGTGCGAAATTGGATCTTCCTTTTCGACTCTTCGGCCGAAAACAGCGCGTAAATAGGCGACTTCTTGCCGCCGACGAATAACCCACTCATTTTTTCGGCGAAAAAGAACGAAAGAGTTTGTGGAGTTCGGGGGTTCTACCCGATCATGGCGTTCTGCCGGCGACGTCTCGCCGGGCACACGATCGAGGAACCACATGTCAGAACAACACGACGACCTCTACGACCTCATCATCATCGGAGGGACTGCCGGCGGGCTCTCGGTGGCGATCTCTTCGCTCAAATCGGGGCTGAAACGCGTTCGACTCATCGAGCCCGGCGACAGCGTTGCCTTCGACGAACTGGTGCCGATCAACCAGGTCGACGTGTCGTACGGCGAGTCGCTCCTCAGCGTCGAACGCACCGAAACCGGCAACGAGTTACTGGTCACCACCAGCCTCCGCAGCTATGTCACCCATGGCTGCCTTATTTCGGTTCGCGATCGGGACCCCGATTGGGAGCCACCGATTGCCTCGCCAAGCGAGTGCGTAACAATCGACACCCTCCCCGAGGATCTTGACGACCGCGACATTCTGGTTGTCGGCTACAGCGACAACGCCGTCGAGCTCGTCTGGAACGCAGCAAACGCTGGTGCCCGGGTGGTGATGGCCGCTGGCGGAATGGACCCCGCACGACTGGCCCCGGCCGCTGACTCGATCCTGCGCAAACTCGAACGCGAACGCCGCACAACCATGTTGTACCGGGCCGTCCCCGACGAGATCAGCGACGACGACGCCTTCCCGGTCGCCTACTTCAACGATCGCCGAACCCCCGACCTCGAGTTCGACCACATCGTTCTCGCGTCGCATCGACGCCGGCCGCCGGTTGCGTCGTTCAACGTCAGCGACGAAGCCATCGCCACCAATCGAGTGTGGTTCCTCGGCGAGCCCGATCCTGACAAAGAGGTACCCACCGCGGAAGCGTGGGCAATCGGAAGCCGAATCGCCGAAGCATGTTTCCCCGACCTTGCCGCTCCGGTCGCCAAAACGCAGGTTGCTCGTCGAGCCCGCCACGAGTCGATTGTGGAAGAGCTTCGAGAAGACCACTACAACGCCACAATCACCAGATTCGAACCCACCCACTCCGACCTCTGGGTACTGCGCGTCAAGCCTGACCACGGCGACGCCGCGTACATCCCGGGTCAGTACGCCTCACTCGGTTTGGGATACTGGGAGGACCGTATCGATGACGCAGTCGACCCCGACCTCGACAGCAAGTGGGAGAAGCTGATCCGCCGCTCCTACTCGATCTCGCATCCCATGCTCGAAGAAAGCGGATATATCGCTCCCGGCGACACCGGTGGCGAACTCGAGTTCTACATCGTGTTGGTTCGACCCGACGAGACCCATGTTCCGGCCCTCACGCCACGCCTCGCCCAAAAGAAGCCGGGCGACCGGATCTACCTCGGCCCGAAGGTCGCCGGGCGCTACACGCTGGCGTCGGTTGTGGACCCTTCAACCACCGTCGTCTTCTTCGCCACCGGAACCGGCGAGGCTCCGCACAACTCGATGGCGGCCGAACTTCTCCGTAAAGGCCACACCGGACCAATCATTGCCACCGTTACCGTCCGTAATTGGGTCGACCTCGGCTACATGGAAACCCACCGCGAGCTCGAAGCCCGATACCCCAACTACCACTACGTGCCGATGCCCACCCGCGAAGCCGATGTACCCAAGCAGTACCTCCAAGACCTCATCACGAACAATGCGTTCGACGAGATCCTGGGCAAGCCGTTTACCCCGGAAAACACCCACGCCTTTTTGTGCGGAAACCCGGCAATGATTGGTCTCCCCGAGGAAGAAGACGGCGAGCTCAAATTCCCCGACACGGTCGGTGTGGTGCAGCTACTCACCGAACGGGGCTTCGTGCTGGACAAACGAAACGAACCCGGAAACATCCACTACGAAGAATATTGGTAGAACGCCGACCGCCGCGACCGTTCGCCCCAACTCATGCGTTGCTTATCCAGCTTTTCGGATTTCGCCTATGCCTGAGGGGTTTACTTGTTCGTAGGGGTCGTAGGGATCTCTCGGGGCTGGTTGCAGCTCGATCTCGTGACCGGCGCCGAGACGGTTGGCGTGTTCGAGAAGAAGTTCGGCAGCTAACAAATCCTCAAGTGCCCACCCAGTCGAATCGAACACGGTCAGCTCATTGCGATGAGCATGCGTTCCCTCGGCGACGATCTGCCAGAGCTCCGGACCGAGGCTCTCGCGAGCCACCGTTTGCGCTTCACCTTCGGCGAGGCATTGCTCGGTGTGGTCGGGAATCACCAGCGCCCGATCAAGCAAGGTCCGCGGCAGTTCAAGTTTGCCGGGGAAGTCAGCGCCGACGGCATTGATGTGAAGCGCCGAGCGGTGCTCGGTGTCGGCAAAGACCGGTCCCTCACCAGGATCGACCGACGAGCACGTGCACAACACGTCTACCTCGGTCAGCATCTTTGCGATTCCTGATTGGTCAGACACGACGTTCACCGGAACATCTACTGGCAATCGACGGACGAACGATTCGGCAACCACTGGGTCAGCGTCATAGATCGATACTGATGTAAGCGTGCGGATTCGGGAGATCGCATGAACCTGCGTCACGGCCTGGGCGCCAGCTCCAACAACGCCAAGGGCCGTTGGCCCCAGCGGTGCAAGCTCATCGGTAGCTAACGCCGACGCTGCGCCGGTACGAATGGCCGTAAGGAATGTTGCGTCGGTGAGCGCAGCGAGCTGACCCGTCGTCGAATCGAAGAGCGATGTTGTGGCCATCACGCTCGGAAGATTCCGCTTCGTCGGATTCGTTGGGTGATAGCCGACTGTCTTGATCGACACCCGGCCGCCCATCTCCATCGAGGGCATCCACTCGACAAGCCCAAGGTCGGGCTGGGAGTAACTGAAGCCCATCCGAGCCATGGTTTCGGTTTGAGCCTCATCGAATTGGCGAAAACCAAAGGCAAGCTTGGCGATCATTTCGTCCATGAACCGATCGATGCCGACATCGGCGACAATCCGTTGAATTGCGCCTATATCGAGAAGTCGGGTGATCGCCATAACGTATTCATCGACGCGTTTATCGACGGACCTAACGAAACACGAATGCCCTTCAAGTTGTGTGTCTCCGAGGTGGTCAGCTCGCCCGGAGGAGCTTCCAGGCCTCGAACCCAGCACGTATCGAATCGAAGGCAAGCTCGGCTGGATCGACATCTTCGGCGTTGAGGAATTCGTAGGACGTGGCTTCGCCCGTGTCTAAGACGATGTCCAGCGATGCCACGGTGGCAGCGAACATGACGTCGACCGTGACTCGGTGCAATCCGTCAAAGAGGTACTGGTTGGTGTGCGAGGTCAGATAGGTGACATCGACGATGTCGAGCCCGACTTCTTCACGAACCTCGCGGCGCACTGCGTCTTCCAGCGATTCGCCGCCATCGAGAAACCCACCCGGGATCATCAGGGCGCCCTTTGCTGGGTCATTCGCCCGACGAATCAGCAACAGGCGTCCTCGGTCATCGGAGATGAACGCGCCAGCGGCAGCCACCGGGTTGTTGAACTCGCGATGGCCGCAATCCGCGCATCGGCGTCCGGGTGACCCAGCGACATAGTTTGTCGATCCACAGAGCGGACAATGGGTATAGGCATCGATCAGCGGATTGAGGTTCATGCCCTAGGACTCTCGCAGCGGTTCGGGGAGTGGTTGGTCGTGAACGATGGTGACCCGCTTGGTTTCCCGGGTCAGCGCCACATACAGCGACCTGAAACCCTGGCGTTCCTCGCCGACGATACTGGCTGGTTCGACCACGATGGCCGAATCGACTTCGAGGCCCTTCACCAACGTGACGGGCACAACGGTAAGGAGCTGGTCGAGGCCGGTACGTGTGGCCCGGCCGAACTCGATCTCGGCTTCTTCAAGGTTCGTCTCGACCATGGCGCGGAGCGAGGCCGGCACAATGACGGCCACATTGCCGACTCCCGATGCCATCTCGGCTTCCACAACCGACCGCAATGCTGGCCAAAGGCCGCCGCCATCGCCGCCAGAAACCTCGGCTCTCGCTATCCGGGCATCCACAAAGATCGGAGCGTCGCCGTCTTCTCGGATCGCTCGCGGAGGATCAAGATCGGGTGCCGCATAGGGAAGCACTTTGGCCGCCGCCGCCATGGTCGGCGCCGGAATTCGGTACCCAATGCTGAGCTCGGCCCGGCGCGGCTCGTGTTTGTCGGGGAGGTGCGACAGCACTTCCTGCCAATCATCGTGAGCCCATGCACCGGTTGCTTGGGCGATATCGCCGACGATGGTCATCGAACCGTTGAGCGAACGACGGTTCAGAAGTCGAAGCTCCATGGGCGACATGTCTTGCGCCTCATCGACCACGATGTGACCGTACGTGCGGATCGCGTCGGCATCCTTCATCTTGGGACGACTGCCGAGCAGCGCCAATGCTTCATCGAGCAGCGGGGCATCATCCATGGTGAAGATCACATTGCCGGCGTGGTCTGAGCGCTCGCGATAGAGCAGCTCCACCGATTGCTCGGCTTCGGTACCTCGCCCTGCAGCTCGCAAGAGTGCCCGCGAACCAAACAGGTCGTGCAGCAGATGGGCCGGGGTTAGAACAGGCCACATCGACTCAAGTGCTTCACGAACGGGGAAGAGCCCCCGGGTGCGGTCGCGAATCAGCGACGCCTCGTGACCTTCGCGCGAGTCGGCAGCGAGCGCAGCGTAGAACTCCGACTCGACAAACTTGCGGGCTCCGTTGTGCGAACGGAAACGGCGGCGAGCGTCTTTGATAATGCGCCGCGACTGCTCGACCGTTACATGAAGGTTGTCGAGGCCGTAGCCCAGCACAAAGTCGTCGCGGAGCGGGCGTTCGCGAGTTCGTACGGCGTTGCGAATGATGTCGACCATCACGAGGTCGCCTTTGAGTCGGCTGACCTCTTCGGTGTCGTGCGCATTCACCCGGGCGTGAGGAATGAGATCGCCGAGCACCGAAAGCTGCACTCCGGCTTCGCCAAGCGACGGCAACACCTGCTCGATGTAGGCGAGGAAGAGTCGGTTAGGGCCAACGATCAGCACCCCTTGGCCTTCAAGCGGGAACCGATGGGTGTACAGCAGGTAGGCAGCGCGGTGAAGAGCAACCACGGTCTTGCCCGTGCCCGGACCGCCCTGCACGACCAACACGCCCTTCATGTGCGAGCGGATGATCTCGTCTTGCTCGCCCTGGATGGTGGCCACGATGTCGCCGAGGCGCCCGGTGCGTGACTGTTCGAGGGCTGCGATCAGCGCACCCTGCCCCTTGAGCTTCGGCGTATCGCCAGCCTCGTTACCCTCGTCGCTGTTGAAACGGGTCAGGTCGCCGAAGATCTCGTCGTCGATACCAAGAAGTTGGCGGCCTCGGGTGGCGAAATGACGCCGGCGCTCGATTCCCATCGGCGTCGGGCCTGTTGCTCGGTAGAACGGCTCAGCAATAGGAGCCCGCCAGTCGACCACAACCGGGTCCTGCTCGGTGTTCCAGACTCCGAGACGGCCGATATAGAACTCGTCGTCGCCGTGGTCGCTGTCGAAATCGATCCGCCCAAACACCAGCGCCCGACGACCAAGCTCCATCTGCGTCAACCGCTTGTTGACCGCCTCAGAGATAACATCGCGTTCGAATCGGGCCTGGTTGGTTCCACCGGCGCCAACCTCGACCATCGACGTCAGCTTGGACGCGTTGTCGCGAGCTGCTTCGAGGCAGGCGTATGCGTTATCGAGATAGGCCTGTTCGGCCTCGAGGTCGGGATGAATCGGACGAACTCCGGGTTGGCGGAAAAGCGGCGAAGTTTTCGGACGAAGACGCGGGCGATGGCACGAGCGCGAAAACAGCCGAAAATGGGTAGTTGACCAGTCTACAAAGGTGCTCTTTACGAACCGCAGTCCAGCTGTTCTGGGCCCCCACTCAAAAGTCACCTTTCCGCAGGGTTTCCCGGCACCACACAAGCTATGGCCGTGTGCGAGCATGAAAGCATGTACACCTTTGGACTCGTCCTAGGCGCCGGCGGCGATAAGGCCTCCGCTTTTCACGCTGGCGTGCTCGCAACAATCGTCAACGAAACCGGCTGGGACCCACGTGCGTCCGAGGTCATCGTCGGCACCTCGGCGGGCGCAACCGCGGCATCTCAGTTGCGAGCAGGTTTGTCGGGCCCTGACCTCTTTGCACGAATTGTTGGCGAGCCAATGTCGGCCGAAGGGCAAGCAATCACCGGCCGCGTTGTTACTCCCTACGACGGTTCACGCACGACCGAACCAAGCAAGATCCCGGGCAAACCCCAGCTCATCGCCCGTAGTGTTCTTGGCGGGTTCCGGCCTGGTCTGGCCTTCGCTGGAGCAATGCCACGTGGCACCGTCAGCGGCAACTCCCTTGAGAAGCGCATCAACGAACTGTACGGCCCAGACAATTCTGCTTGGCCCGACGAACCAACCTGGCTCGTCACTGTCCGTCTGAAGGACGGCAAACGACTGGTTTTGGGCCGCGACGACGTGCAGGTCCAGAGCATTGGCCAGGGCGTGCGCGCCTCCACCGCCGTGCCCGGAACCTTCGAGCCGGTGACCATCGACGGCAACGAGTACGTCGATGGAGCCGTGCATTCCACCACCAACGTCGACCTCCTAGCTGGGCTCGGCCTCGACGGGGTCATTGTTTCCTCGCCCAAGAGCATTAGCCCTGCCGATGCCAACTGGAAGGAATACACCAGCCGCACCTTCTTCCGGCGTGCCGTGCAGGCTGAGGTCGAGAAGGTTCAGAAATCAGGGATCCCGGTGCTGGTCGTTGAACCCGATATCGAAACCGTTGACCTCCTCGAAACCGACCCACTCGATGGCGGCGCAATCGCCGCAGCGGCAAGCAAGCTCACCAAAGCAGCGCTTGGCCGATCCAAAAAGGTCGCAAAGCGACTCGCCGAGCAGGCAACGGAAGACGCCGAATGAGCACCCCCGAACACCTCACCGACTCGCCGTTTCTCGCCGCGTGCCGAGGCGAAGTCGCCTCGCGAGTTCCAGTGTGGTTTATGCGCCAAGCCGGACGATCGCTGCCCGAATACAAGGCCATCCGTGGCAGCGGCAGCATCCTCGATGCAATCGCCGATGCCGACCTTTCGACCGAAATCACCCTGCAACCAGTCAACCGCTACGGCGTTGACGCCGCAATCTTGTACTCCGACATCGTTGTTCCGGCATGGGCAGTCGGCTTCGGTATCGATGTTGTTCCGGGAGTTGGCCCAGTAGCCGAGAACCCGTTTCGCAGCCGCGCCGACCTCGACCGTCTTCGCCCAATGGACCCCGACGCCGACACCCCGTTTGTGCTCGAAACCGTTCGCAACCTGGTCGCTGACCTCAAGGTTCCGCTCATTGGTTTTGCCGGTGCGCCATTCACCGTCGCCAGCTACCTCATCGAAGGTCGCCCGTCGAAGAACTATGCGCACAGCAAGTCGATGATGCACGCCGAACCGCAGCTGTTCTTCGACCTGCTCGACATGCTCGCCGATCTGGCAATCGTTTCTCTGCGCTCGCAGGTTGAAGCTGGCGCGTCGGCGGTGCAGCTGTTCGATAGTTGGGCCGGGGCACTCTCCCCTGCCGAGTACGCCACGCACGTGCTTCCGCATTCGCAGAAAGTTCTTGAAGGCGTCGCCGACCTTGGCGTGCCCCGAATCCACTTCGGCGTAGGCACCGGCGAGCTGCTGTCCCTTATGTCCACCGCTGGTGTCGAGGTCATGGGAGTCGACTGGCGAGTCCCGCTCGACGAAGCGCGCCGCCGCATCGGCCCGGGAATCGCCGTGCAAGGAAACCTCGACCCAGCGCGCGTTCATGCTGGCTGGGAAGTTGCCGAGGCCGGCACCCGCGAGGTCCTCAAAGCAAACGGCGGAGAGCCCGGCCATATCTTTAACCTCGGCCATGGCGTGTGGCCCGAACTTGACCCTGAAGTTCTCGAGAAGGTTGTCGAGCTCGTTCACACCGAAGGTCAGACCTCTCCAGCCTCATGACCTCATCGAGCCGGGTCGTCGTGGTCGGTGCGGGAATCACGGGTCTGGTCGCCGCCTATGAGCTGAAGAAGCAGGGTTTCGATACCACCCTGCTCGAAGCCGCCGACCGGGTTGGCGGCAAGCTCAACACCACCGATTTTGCGGGAATGCGGGTCGACGAATCGGCCGATGCGTTCCTCGCCCGGGTTCCGTGGGCCATCGAACTCGCCGAAGAACTTGGGATAAGAGACGAACTCGTTTCACCTGCCGCCAAATCGGCGTACATCTTCAGTTACGGCCAGCTCCGACCTATCCCCCAACCGATGGTGCTCGGCGTTCCGCTCGACTTCGACACCTTGGAGGCTTCGGGTGTTCTGTCGCCTGAAGGTGTTGCCCGGGCCCGACTCGATGCTGAACGCACCGAAAACCTCGTTGTGGGCGACGAGTCGATCGGCTCCATAATCCGGCGTCGCCTCGGCGACGAAGTTCTCGAACGTCTTGTCGATCCGCTGCTCGGCGGCATCAACGCCGGCGATTGCGACAATCTCAGCATGGACGCCAGCGCCGCACAGTTGGCGCATGCCGCTCGCCAAGACCCGAGCTTTGTCAACGAGCTCACCGATCTCCGGAGGCGCAACCCGCCGAACCCCGATGCTCCGGTGTTTTACGCCCATCCCGACGGCATGGGCCGCTTCGTCGATGAGCTCGCAGATCGACTGGGCGACACCATCGTCACCGGTACTGCGGTCACGGCACTCGAATCGGCCGATGGTGCATGGCGCCTTCTGACCTCGTCGGGGATCTTCGATGCCGACGTGGTCATCCTGGCGACTCCCGCCCGAATCACGGCCCCACTCGTTGCCGACCAGTCCCGGGTTGCCGCAGCAGAGCTTCGGTCGATCACGTACTCGTCGGTTGCCCTCTTGACGTTGGCGTACGACCGCGACGAGATCGGTCATCCGCTCGACGGCAGTGGATTCCTCGTTCCGAAGCCCGAACAACAGGTCATCACGGCGTGCTCGTGGGCGTCGACAAAATGGAAACACCTGGGCGCCACCGGCCACGCCATCCTGCGGGTGTCGGTCGGCCATATCAACAACGACCGGGCCGTCCACCTCGACGACGACGACCTTCTCGCCGAGGTTCGGGCCGATCTCGAACGCATTATGGGTGTCACCGCCGACCCAACCGAAGTGCGCATCAGCCGATGGATCGAATCGTTTGCGCAGTACACGCCAGGACATCTGTCGCGGGTGGCCACCATCGACGATGCGCTCGCCGATGACGCTCCGGGCATCTTTGTTGCTGGCGCCAGCTATCGCGGTGTCGGAATCCCGGCGTGCATCGATCAAGCACACCAGGCGGTCAGATCCGCCAGCCGCTTCACGGCCTAGGCACTACCGAGATCTGGTCGTACTGATCCAACTGGCGCCTGTCGGGCCCCGCTCGGGTCTATTCGACGAAGCGGCGGGCCTTGACCTTCTTGCCTTTGATCGACGTGGCCTCGATTGAACGAATGACGTTGTCGACGTCGCCCTCGGGCACTCCGACGGTTGCGTACTTGTCGGCGATGCGGATCGGGCCGATGTCGCTGCCGGCGAGGCCGGCCTCATTAGCAATTGCGCCAACGAGATCGCCGGGGCGAATACCCGACTTGCGACCCATGCCGATGTAGACGAGTCCGGTGGCGCCGCCGCTGCTTGAGCTTCCACCGCTGCGAGGACGCGAGCCCTGGTAACCACCAGATCCGCCAGAACCTCCCTTTTGGTGGCGACCCTTGTCGTACTTGTCGTTCTTGGAATAGTTCGACTTCCCACGGGACTCGTGGGCCTCGGGGATCTCGTCGGTGTCGGTGCCGGCTCCACGCTCGAGGTGATAGAGCCTGATCGCAGCAAGAGCGATGTTGCGATCGCTGTCTTGACCGGCAAGGTCGTGCAGCACGGCGTTGTACTTCTCGAGGTCATCGGATGCGAGCGACTCGAGAACAGCCTTCATCGTGACTTCGAACTGACGAGCCTGAAGATCGGCGATCGTCGGCACCTTCTCGACAGGAATCTTCGACTTGGTGAGCCGTTCGATGTTTTGGATCCGACGGTTCTGGCGAGGTTCGGAAAGGGTAATAGCCACACCTTCACGTCCCGCTCGCCCGACTCGGCCGATGCGGTGCACGTAGCTCTCAGGCTGATCGGGAACGTCATAGTTCACGACGTGGGTGAGGGTGTCGACATCGAGACCACGGGCAGCAACGTCGGTTGCTACCAAGAGTTGAGCGGTGCCGTCGCGCAGGCGACCCATGACTCGTTCACGCTGTTGCTGGTCCATGCCACCGTGAAGAGCTTCGGCGCGGTAGCCACGGCTGTTCATGGTTTCGGTGAGTTCGTCGACATCGACGCGGCGGGCACAGAACACGATTGCGGCGACTGGGCTCTCGACGTCGAGGATGCGGCCGAGAGCACGGGCCTTGTGCTTGCGGGCAACCATGTACACGCTCTGGCGAATGTTGGGCTTGGCCGCATCAGAGTCACTGGTCTTGATCTGGACTCGGATGGGGTCGGTCTGGTGACGCTTGGCGATCGAGTTGATGCGAGGTGGCATCGTGGCCGAGAACAGCACGGTCTGGCGGCTATCGGGCGTGTTTTCGAGGATGGCTTCGATGTCTTCGGTAAAGCCCATGTCGAGCATCTCGTCGGCTTCGTCGAGCACGACGGTGCGAATCGTCGCAAGGTTCAGCGAGCGGCGCTTGATGTGGTCGATGATGCGACCGGGCGTTCCAACCACCACGTGCACGCCGCGTTGAAGTGCTTTGAGCTGACCAAAGATCGGCTGGCCGCCGTACACGGCCTCCACCTTGATGCCGTCATGTTTGCCGTAGCCAGTGATCGCTTCGCTGACCTGCATGGCCAACTCACGGGTAGGTACGACAACGAGTGCGGTTGTTTCTGCTTTCCCCGAGGCTTCACCGCGGGAGATGATGCCGTCGACAATCGGCAAGGCAAACGCAGCGGTTTTGCCGGTTCCGGTGGCCGCCTGGCCGAGCATGTCCTTGCCCTCGAGCAACAGCGGAATGGCTTCGCGTTGGATTGGCGTTGGCTGCTCGTAACCGAGCTTCGCGAGCGCTTCAGCCAGACCTTCGTTTAGACCGAGGTCGGCAAAGGTCGGGTTTTGGGGGGCTTCGGATTCCATGTGGCTGCTTCCTCGAGGCAAGTCAGCCACGAAAGTAAGGACGGGTTCCCTGTCCTGACGCACAACTTCTTTACGTTGATGCGAAATCCCAGTGTGCCATCGACTTCCCCACTACCCTGCTTTCGCCTCCGCGTGACGTCCAGCACGCTGCAGATGGCCCGCTTGGTAGAATAAGAGAACTGCCGGAAGAAACCACCCGGAAGAAAAACCGAACTCCGAGGGTTCTTTGCACCATGGATCTCCAAGTTACCGATGCTGCCGCTCAGGCAATTCGATCAAAGGGCGGCACCGCCACGATCGATTTCTTGCCACCAGATGGTTGAGGCAAAGTCCGCTACGAGGTGTCGGTCGACACCAACACAAAGGGTAAGAACCTCACCGGGTATCGACGTCTTCGCCGCGAGGATGAACTTCGTATCCTCGTCTCACCGAAGCTCATCGGCTTTACCCGCATCGTCATCGACACCAAAGGTGTCCTGAAAAGGGTGAAAGCAAACATCGAGCGCGAAGACGACGCCTGCGAGATCTAACGCTCGAAAGAAACGGGTAATGAAATCGCGGGAAGCGCCCGTAAATCCGGTGCCGGGATCGCGATAGAACGGCTCATCAGGTCAGACTGGCAACAGTGGACGTTCTTAAAGGTCACCCATTTCTTGCCGCAATCGTGGCTGGCCTCTGTATTTGTGCATCAATGCCGCCGTGGGGCTGGTGGCCTTTGGCCTTTGTGGGCATCGCAATCATCGACATCATCATTGCGGACCAAGCACCACGGCGACGCTTTGCTTTGACCACCCTTGCCGGGTTGGCGTGGTTCCTTCCATCCACGCTTTGGATGTTCGACCTCACACCGCCCGGCTACCCCATCGCCTGCCTATATTTCGCTTCGCTCTTCGGCGTTGCGGCCGTCGTTGCCCCTGGTGGGAGCGGCCGACGCATCGCCCTCCCTGCCACCTTTGCCCTGGCAGAGCTCATTCGTTGGAGCGCTCCGTTCGGTGGAATTCCGCTCGCCCACCTAGCGATGAGCCAGGTCAACGCTCCCCTAGCGTTCACCGCCAGGTTGTTCGGCACGCTCCTTCTTGTTGCACTGGTAGTCATCGTCGGCGTCGGTTTGAGTGCGCTTATCCAGCGCGAATGGCGAGGGGTCGTCGTCGCCACGTTCGTCGTCGCCGCTGCCGTCGTTGGCGCAGCCATCGCCCCGATTGGGAAAACCGTCGAGACCATCGACGTTGCCGTCGTGCAGGGCGGCGGACAACAACGCACCCGAGCCAGTGTCGAAGGTGCTCAGTTGGTTTTCGACCGACACGTGGCAGCGACCCGCACCATCGACCGCGATGTCGATCTCATCGTGTGGCCCGAGAATGTCGTGAACCCGCAGCCCGGCTCATCGGCAGGCGGAAACCCGAGCACCCTCTACGAGGACGAAGCCCGTCCGATGCTCGAACTCCTCGCCGCCGAGTACGACGCTGTCTTGCTTCCAGGTTGGTTCACGATTCGTGAGAACGGCGGCCGAGACAACTTCACCGAGTCGATCGAACCGGATGGCACCGTCTCGGATCGCTACGACAAAGTTCGCATTGTGCCCTTTGGCGAGTTCGTACCCCTTCGGGGACTGCTCGAACAATTCTCCGACGATCTGCCAACCGCCGACGTCGTTGCCGGCGAAGGCCCAGCAGTGCTCGAGACCTCGCTTGGCGATATCGGCATCTCGATCAGCTGGGAGATCTTCTTCGATCGCCGCGGCCGTGACGGCATCATCAATGGCGGCCGGGTACTCGTGAACCCAACCAACGGCGCTTCGTACTGGCTAACGATTCTTCAAACGCAGCAGGTTGCGTCGTCGCAGCTCCGAGCGATTGAGAACGGCCGTTGGGTTCTTCAGGCGGCGCCCACCGGATTCAGTGCCATCGTGAGCCCTAGTGGCAGGATCGTTGAGCGCACTGGTATCAGCGAAGCCAAGGTGATCTACGGAACCATTGGTCTTCGTGAAGGAAACACCCTCGCCACTCGCTGGGGGTACTACCCGATGCTGGCACTCTCGCTGCTGGCGATTGCCGCAGCGAGAGTGCGAAGCCGGTCCGACGAAGACGAACTCGTCTAGCTCTGCCTTCTTCTATTCTGAAGCGCCTACTCTGAAGAGATGGTCGAGGCGCCCGACGACGACACATCGACGGCAGCCCCACCGGCAATCTTGACATCGGATGCGCCATTCGCTTCGCCGCTGACTCGGTCGGTCGCCGTGAGCTGAAGGTCACTGGAACCGTTGAGGTCGATGTCGACGGTCATCCAAGTGAGACCCGACAACTGGGCCGATGATGATCCGTCCATATTGATGGTTCCGGTATCGGCGGTGCCCGACGCGCTCACTTCGGAGGCGCCGTCGAGGTCGATGGTGAGCGACCCGACATCCAGATCCGAAACATTGATTTCAGATGCGCCGCTGAGCGAGATGTTGGCGAGCGTAGTGACGTCGCCTCGAACCGCAGCCGATGCGGCACCGTCAACCTCAATCCGCTCGACGTTGGGCAAATGGATCGTGGCAGTGGGTGTGATTTCGGGCGAGAGGTTGCCGCGGTCGAACTCGATCTGAAGCACCGATCCATCAACCTTGATGTCGGTGTACTTGGTGAAGTTGTCGTCGAGAACAATGTCGACCGACGCCGACTGTCCCCCATCCGCTCCCTCGCCAATGATGACGTCAGCGTCCCAGATTCCCGATACCTCGACCGAGTCGACTCCGGAGAGGTCCAGATCGAGGGCTTGTTCGCTTCGGACACCAGATCCGTCTTCGGATATCGACACATCGATATCGAAACTGCCGCATGCCGCCGCTGCAAGAGCGAGCAGGACGAAGAGCGGGGTAAGCCGGAAAATTCGTTGTGGGTTGAAACCGTTGGTGTGGTGATTGTTCATACATTCAGTCTCCGCAATTCCACCGCATCGAACTATGGGGAACATCCCTGAGTTGAACCCTGAGAACCCCGAGAAAGGTCGGGGCTCACCCCGAGGTACTAAAGCAACGGGCAGGTCACGCCGTTAAAACCGGCAGGGAACCGAACAACGCGGGAGCAAAAATGCAAGAAATCTTTATGGCACACGGCAGGGTGGGGCGCCTGAAGTACTTCCTCACATCGATCGCAATCACTGTTGCAATGGTGATTCCGCTCGTGGTGACGTCGTCCACCGACCCGCAGACGCTTCAGACCACGATCCATCCAATCGGGTGGCTCTTCATGCTCATCGGCTCATGGGCGAGTATTTCGCTCACCGCTCGACGGTGCCACGACATCAACAAGTCGGGCTTCTGGCAGCTCCTCACCATGATTCCGCTTCTCGGTCTCGTTATTTGCCTCCAACTTCTCTTCGAGTCGGGAACCCCAGGCACCAACCGGTTCGGACCACCAAACGGTGGAGTAACCAACAATGCCAAGGCCATGGAGATGCGGATGGAAAACATCGAGCAGAAGGCCGCACAAACGAACGGGCCAGCTGCGGAGTATTACAACGAAGACGGCTCGTTTAACATGGACGGCCTCTTCAACAAGTCCGCCTAGAGCTCGATCATGACCGTGCAGGGTCCGTCGTTGGTGAGATCCACCGACATATCTGCTCGGAAGACGCCGGTCTCAACGTGCACACCAAGCACTCGCATTTCGTCGATGACGCTTTGCACAAGTGGCTCGGCAACCTCAGGCTTGGCTGCCGCAATCCACGATGGCCTTCGACCCTTTGCGGTGTCGCCGTAGAGGGTGAACTGACTGATGGCGAGCACCGAGCCTTCGATATCGAGCACCGAGCGGTTCATCACGCCGTCCTGGTCGTCCATAACCCGCAGATTGCAGATTTTCTCGGCGAGTTTTTGGGCGATGATTTCATCGTCGTCGTGAGTAACGCCGATAAGCGCGACCAATCCGCCGCCGATAGAACCAACGGTCTCGTCGGCAACGGTCACCGATGCCTGCGTGACACGCTGGACCAGCGCTCTCACGTGATGGCCAGCTTGCCAACCGCCTTGGCCGGCAGCTCGCCGACCTCATGCAGCCACAGCAACGTGTCGCCGAGGGTGTCGACCAGCGGGCGAAACGCCAGGCCGAGTTCGTCGGTCGTTGCCGACTGGTCTGCTGGTTTGAAGTTGTAGAGGTAGTCGCATGCCTCGGAGGTAACGACCAGATCCTTGCCGTACTTCCGAGCCAAATCACCAGCCTTGCCCCATACCGTCATTAGCGCCTTTGGCACCTTTGGTGTCTTCAGGTCGGTGCGCCCCGTGGCCTCGACGATGTGCTCGGCGAGTGTCTCGTGATCGACGTAGTGGCCCCAC
The DNA here is from genome assembly GCA_937934655.1 of uncultured Acidimicrobiales bacterium. Classification (GTDB taxonomy): domain Bacteria; phylum Actinomycetota; class Acidimicrobiia; order Acidimicrobiales; family SHLQ01; genus CALLQB01. Next base: position 26,590 of record CALGZB010000015.1, read on the forward strand.
AGCAAATAGCGGCGCGGCCCCTTGCCAAGCTCCATCGCCAAAACAACAGCCTTGGCAATATCGCGGACGTCGACATACCCGCCGGTCATGCCGCCAACCGGGAGCGCTTGGCTTGCCCACACCTTCACTCCACCCATGAGTTCGCCCATGTTTGGGTCGTGCGGGCCAAGCACACCAGCTGGATAAAGGATCGTTACCGGGTGATCTGCCGCCTGGAGCTCTCGGGCGTACCGCTCGACTTGGGCTTTTGTTTGTCCGTACGCCGTATCGAATGTCCCGACCGGATGCTCGGGCGTAACCGGGTCGGTTGTGAACGGAAACAGCGCGGACGAGCTCGAGATGTTGATGATCGGATCGCACCCGGCGGCGATGGCCGCGTCGAGCACGTTCTTTGCGCCAACAAAGTTTGTTTCTCGAATCCGCGCTTCAGACGCCGGATCGGTCGCAACTACCGCAGCCGCATGCACCACAGCATCGCAACCTCGAATCGCTTTCACGACCGAATCGGCGTCGGTGATATCGCCTTGCACGTAGTCCGAAGGGCGAACCCCGTGCGGTTTAAAGACCCGTTCGATCTTTTCGGGGCTCCGAACCAGCAGTCGAACCTCGTGGCCGGCACGAATGAGTGCCGAAGTCGTATGTGACCCGACAAATCCCGTTCCGCCAGTTAGCAGTATTCTCATGAGCGAAGAATCATCCTTTCAACCAGTGTAGATATGCCCGTACCGACAGGTAACAAGTTTGTTACAACCCGTCGAACCGGGCATACGAAACACCATTGCATCGTTGTTACTTCTTGAAGCTTGTGACCCTGTTGTCACAGCGCAAATTGACCCAAGCAATCCTGAAGGTGAGGCTTGTCCTCTTATGCCTAGTTCGTCTGACTCCCCGCTGCGCATCGCGCTCCTGTCCTATCGCGGGAAACCCCATGTAGGCGGCCAAGGCGTTTACGTACGCCATCTTTCTAAGGCCCTGGTCGACCTCGGGCATCACGTCGAGGTTCTCGGCGGACAGCCCTTCCCCATCGTCGATGAACGAGTGCCACTCATCGAGCTCCCAAGCCTCGACATCTATAACGACAAATACCCCATGCGGAAACCACGAGTGTGGGAGTACAACGACATGGTCGACGTACTCGAATCCGCATCGTTCAGCATGGGCAACTTCTCCGAACCCATGGCTTTCAGCTGGCGGGCATACCGCCACCTCAAACCTCGGGCCGACGAGTTCGACCTCGTTCACGACAACCAAACGCTCGGCTGGGGCGTTCTTGCGATGCAAGAAAAGCTCGGCCTGCCGGTGCTCAGCACCATTCATCACCCCATCACCGTCGACCGCAAACTCGAAATCGAGCACTCGAAGAACAAGTGGCAGGAGTTCGGCAAACGCCGCTGGTACTCCTTCACCAAAATGCAGACGCAGGTGGCAAAGCGGATGCCGCGAGTCATGACCGTGTCGGAGAACTCAAAGAAGGACATCTCGGCCGACCACCAAGTTCCCCTCGACCGCATCCACGTGGTGCCGGTTGGCGTCGACCCCGAACTCTTCATCCCCGTCCCTGGCGTCCAAAGGATTCCTGGAAAGCTCGTCACTACCGCGAGCGCCGACGTGCCAATGAAGGGCCTCACGTACCTTCTCGACGCCGTCGCAAAACTTCGCACCGAGCGCCATATCGAACTCACTATCATCGGCAAACCCAAAGAGGGCCTCAGCCTCGACAAGATCCGCGACCTCGGCCTCGAAGAGGCCGTCACCTGGGTCAGCGGCGTCCCTGACGAACGCATCGTCGAGCTTTACAGCGAGGCAGAACTCGCCGTCGTGCCGTCGCTCTACGAAGGATTCTCGCTTCCAGCGATCGAAGCGATGTCGTGTGGCGTTCCGCTTGTGGCAACGACCGGCGGCGCTCTTCCCGAGGTCGCTGGAACCCACGGCGAAACGTGTTTCCTCGTTCCCCCGGGCGATAGCGAGGCGCTCGCCGCACAAATCGGCGAGGCACTCGACAACCCGGAACTTCGAGCCCAGATCGGCGCCAATGGCCGTGAGCGAGTCCGAAGCCAGTGGAGCTGGTACCACACCGCCATCAAGACGGTCGATCAGTACCGCGCCGTCCTCGAGGAATTCGAGGCAATGAAGACTGCAAAGGCCAACAAGTAATGCTCACCGTTGATTACGACCGACTAGACCTCCGCGCCGGAGAGATGGTCCTTGACCTCGGCGCTGGCTTTGGTCGTCACGCATTCGAAAGCCTCCGTCGTGGGGCAACCGTTGTGGCCTGCGACCTGGCGTGGGACGAGCTGATCTCGGTGGCCAACACCGCCGTGGCGATGGAAGAGGTCGGCGAGATCCCTACCGGCGCAACGCTGTCGGTCGCCAACGGCGATGCCACCAAGCTCCCGTTTGCCGATGACAGTTTCGATCGCATCATCGCCTCTGAAGTGATGGAACACATCCCCGACGATTCGGCTGCGCTGGTCGAGCTGACCCGAGTTCTACGTCCCGGCGGCATCATCGCCATCACCGTGCCGGCATCGTTCCCCGAGAAGATCTGCTGGAAGCTCTCCGACGAGTACTACGCACCCAAATCCGTTGGTGGCCATGTCCGCATCTATTCGGGCGATGAACTTCCGAACAAGATGAAGAGCACGGGCCTCGACCCAATCGATGACCACCGGGCGCACGCATTGCACTCGCCCTACTGGTGGATACGCTGTGCTGTCGGACCACATCGCGAGATCGACGACCACCCGCTTACCAAGGCGTATCACAAGCTCTTGGTCTGGGATATCGCCAAGGCTCCAGCGCTCACCCGAGTGTCAGAGCGGGTTCTCAACCCAGTGCTCGGTAAGAGCATCATTCACTATGGACAAAAGCCAGGCCGCGTCCCCGTGCCGCTAACGTCCGAACCTGCCGCAACCTCGGAGTCCCCTCATGTCCCAGCCTGAACTCGTTATCCCTGAGCTCCCCGGCATCATTACGGCAGCTGAGGTGCAACTCACGGCCGACGGACTGGCCGAGTGGCAGCTTCCGTCGGGAATGATCCCGTGGTTCCCAGGCGGTCACGCCGACCCGTGGAACCACATCGAAGCCGCAATGGCCCTGGCCGTATCTGGCCGGGTTGCCGAAGCCGAGAAGGCCTACCAGTGGCTCGTCGATATCCAACGCGAAGACGGTTCGTGGCACCAGTACTACCTCGAAAACAAAGTCGAGCAAGACAAACTCGACGCCAACGTCATCGCCTACATCGCTGCCGGAGCGTGGCACCAATACCTCGTTACCCAAGATCAGGGTTTCCTCGAAACGCTGTGGCCGGTCGTCGACAAGGCCATCGAATTTGTCCTTGAGCTTCAGCAGCCTCGTGGCGAAATCCTTTGGGCCCGCCACGCCGACGGAACACCATGGTCGTTTGCGCTGCTCACCGGTTCGTCGAGCATCTGCCACAGTCTCCGCTGTGCTGTTGCCGTAGCGAATCATCTCGGCCATGAGCGTCCCGATTGGGAGCTCAGTCTTGGCATGCTTACCAATGCCATCCGCTTCCACCGCGAGGAAGCCTTTTCACCTAAGCACCGCTGGGCGATGGACTGGTACTACCCGGTTCTCTGCGGCGCTCTGACCGGCGACGAGGGTCTTGCTCACCTCAATGCCCGCAGCGAAGCCTTCGTGATGGAAGGCAAGGGTGTGCGCTGTGTAAGCGACCGCCCGTGGGTTACCGCAGCCGAAACCTGCGAGTGCCTGATGGCCTACCTCACGGTTGGCGAAACCGAATTTGCCACCGACCTTTTCCGTTGGGCACAAACCCTGCGCGATGACGACGGCCGATACTTCACCGGCTTGGTCTACCCGCAGCTCGAGCACTTCCCCGGTGGCGAACGCTCCACCTACACGTCGGCCGCAGTGATTCTGGCTGCCGATGCACTCGCCGAGGCATCACCCGCATCGGGCCTGTTCTCGAAACACGCCAACCTCCCAGAGGTCATGGACGTAAGCGAACGCATCCAAAAACCAAGCCTGGACTAGC
>CALGZB010000016.1 GCA_937934655.1 uncultured Acidimicrobiales bacterium
CTGGGACCAGGGCACCGAAATGGCGGCTCACGCCGATCTCGCTGCCGCCGCGAACATCGACGTCTTTTTCTGTGACCCGGCGTCTCCGTGGCAACGCGGCACCAACGAAAACTGGAACGGTCTCGCCCGGCAATACTTTCCCAAAGGCACCGATCTATCGGTCCACACCCAAGCCGACCTTGACGCAGCCGCACACTCGCTCAACACCCGACCCCGCGAAACCCTCGACTGGGACAACCCAGCGATACGATTCAACCAACTCGTCGCGACCACCAACTGAAACCACCCTGGCACCGAATGGGGGGTTTGGTGCCAGGTGGACGCGTCCGGTGGTGTTAGTCGAGGTTGGCTCCGGCTACGTGAAGCGCTTGTTTGACGACGGAAATTGTCATGGGAGCGGATCCGAACTGCTCGCCATCGGCCCACAGTCCAGTTGCGCCGCCCTTCACGGTTACTTCGCTGCCCGAGAACACCTTGGTTCGGTGGTTGGTGAGGAAACTCTGGTCAGGAACCGAGTCGTAGAAGGTGATCAGTTCACGTCGAGTGAGCGGGCCGATCGCCACGATATCGAGCAACCCGTTGGTGGGGTCTGCGGCCGGACAAATCGGCGTACCCGAACCAAAGAAACGGGTGTTGCCGATGGCCAAGAACGTGTTCTCGAGCTCATGGCGAACGCCGTCGACGTCCAACTCCAGCGGAACCGTCTTCAAGGCCGGAAGCGCCAAGCCGGTGGCGACCACATATCGTCGCCCATCGCGAGGCCAAGGGAGGCGGTTAGCGACCTGGTTCGTCGTTACCGAAAAGCCCTGCGTGATGATTGAAGCCGCCCACCGGCCCGAACTGCGCATGGCATCGATGGGTTGTGCCTCGCCGAGCGCCGCGGAGGTTGCCGCAGCGAGGTCGGTGGAGATCCCGAGACCGCGAGCAAAGTCGTTTCCGGTGCCGGCGGGAACGATCCCGAGAACCACCGAAGTCTGGGCGACATGTTGCAATGCCATGTTGATCAGGCCGTCGCCCCCGACGACGATGAGCCGGTCGATTCCTGCACCCACCGCACGGGCAACGGCTGCCCTGGTGTCGTCGGGGTCGCTCTGACAAATGATCTCGGGGTCGAGGCCTTCGGAACGAACCTGCCGCTCGACCGCCGCCAAGTGTTTGAGCGCGTCGCCTCGGCCGGCCGCTGGGTTCACCAGAAGGGCTAGTCGCATGAAAGCCAGCCCTAGAACGTCGGAACTGGAACGGGCTCGCCGGTGGCTGGAGGATCGTTGCGCGGTCCGCCCGTCTCGCGGTAAAGCGCCGCTGCCCCGGCAGTCTGGATCGTCGCAACGATCGAGCTGGTCAGCACGTTGATGAGCACGAGGCTGATTGCTAACGCCGCAGGCTTGGTAACGAGTTCGACGATGGCAAAGGAATCTGGGGCCCGTTGCTCATCGAGGATGTCCTGAGCCAAGCCCTCATTGATGCCTGGCCCGAGGGTGAGGTTCAGCGGGAAAGAGAATGCTTGGCTGCCGATGAACACGGCAATGCTGAGTAACACAAGAACACAAAGGCGGCCGAAGACCCCGGCAAATCGGCCGTCGCTGACCGACGAGCTTGCCGATAGAAGGTTGGTGCGTGGTGGTGCCACAGCGGCGGCAACGGTGAAGAAGCTCAACTTGACCCACAAGAAGAGGGCCAGCGGAATCCAAAGGAAGCCGACGACAGCGAGCCCTGCGGGTCCAACGACCGATCCCACAGCCAGAGAAACGCCGTAGGCGACGGCGAGGACGATGAGGGTCCCGATGGCGTACAGCAGGAAGCGGGGGAGTCCGCGAAGCCCGGAGCGTAGCGAGACGGCCCACGTCGGCTTGTTCTCGTCGAGGGCCCCATGAAGTTGGTGAGCAACCGCCAAGTGGAACACGGCAACGGCAAGCAACCACCAGAATCCTGCGAGGACCATCGGCAGGACGTAATTGGTCGTAAGCCCAGTAACCGAGGCGCAGCCAGCCTCGGGGGCATCATCAAACAGAAGACACCCGAGATTGTTAACCCGCGCATTTCGAACGCTGAGCCACGCAAACACTGCAGTGAGAAGTGCACTGGGGAGCACGGTAAGCATCATGATCGGAAAGACGTGTCCGGCCCGACCAATCGCGGTGCGAAACACCGTGCCAACCCACTCGGTGACCTCGGAGAGGCCGCTCCCCGTCGAGGTCGCTCCTGGTTGGCCGAACGACTGCGCCGCATCTTGGCCGGGTGTGGACCGAACCGTGCTCGCCGTCCATACGGAACCGTCCCACCAGCGCTGAGCGCCAGGCTCCCAGGGGTCGTCGTACCAGCCAGGGGGCGTCGCCGAAGGCGGACTTGTTGGCGGCTCGTTTGATCCCGGGGCGGAGAAGTCGTTCATCGTGACGTGGTCTAGAAATGCCAGGGGAATGAGGAGAAGTCCTGATCGCGCTTCTCGAGGAACGCGTCGCGTCCTTCGACGGCTTCCTCGGTCATGTAGGCGAGGCGCGTGGCTTCGCCAGCGAAGATCTGTTGGCCGACGAGGCCATCGTCGATGAGGTTGAACGCAAACTTCGCCATCCGCTGCGCAGTAGGGCTCTTCGACACGATCGTCGCACCCCACTCAAGGGCAGTTGTTTCGAGCTCGGCATGCGGGACAACAGCGTTGACCATGCCCATCTGATGCGCCTCTTCGGCTGAGTAGTTCATGCCGAGGAAGAAGATCTCACGGGCCCGTTTTTGGCCAACCTGGCGGGCGAGGTATGCCGAGCCGAAACCGCCGTCGAAGCTGGCGACGTCGGTGTCGGTCTGTTTGAAGATCGCGTGTTCCTCGCTGGCCAAGGTGAGATCGCACACCACATGCAGGCTATGTCCGCCGCCCACTGCCCAGCCAGGAACCGCCGCAACAACGACCTTGGGCATGGTGCGAATGAGGCGCTGTACCTCGAGGATGTGAAGGCGGCCGACGCGGGCCGGGTCGATGGACTCGGCGGTATCGCCCTCGGCGTACTTGTAGCCGTCCTTGCCGCGAATCCGTTGGTCTCCGCCCGAGCAGAAGGCCCAGCCGCCATCCTTGGGCGAGGGCCCATTGCCGGTAAGGATGACGCAGCCGACGTCGGGGGTCATGCGCGCATGATCGAGTGTGCGGTAGAGCTCGTCGACGGTTTGCGGGCGGAACGCGTTGCGCACCTCGGGCCGGTTGAAGGCGATTCGAACAACACCGTGGTCGTTGGACCGGTGGTAGGTGATGTCGGTCAGGTCGAAGCCGGGGACTTCTGACCAAAGGCTGCTATCGAAGATTTCGGAGATCATCGGTGCGGAGCTTACGATCCCGTCCGGCGCTCCGCACTGTTCAGCCCACGGTCAGCACGCGGTCTGCCGCCTATTGGCGAAGATGCGGTGAGCAGTGCCCGACGAGATCCCAACGTTCGGCTGCACGAACCGACCGGTCAAGAAATGCCCGGAACCGTGCCTGGAGTCGTGCGCCGGCTTCGCCTTCGGCGTCGGCCGCTCCGACGTTCGGTACCGGTTGGCAGGCCGCCGGGTACAGGGTGCCCCATGCCAACTCCTCGACGACCTCGTCGTAGCTCCAGCTCGGGCCGCCGGACGCCTCGAGCGTTGCGCGGTACAAGTCGATGAGCTCGGATTCGCGTGCGACCGTTTCGTCGCATTCACTGGTGGCGAGTAGCCACGCGAGGTCGACGCCGGGAAAACTCCGCAGGCAAGTTTGCCAATCGAGAACCACCGTCTCGGTGGGGGTGTGGATCATGTTGTCGAGTTCAAAGTCGACGTGGGTGAAGGTCCACGGTCGGGCGCTGTATTGATCGAGCCAAAACTCGGTGTCGTTAATCCAGCTGGCGCTGCAAAATTCGGCGAGCGCTGGCGAGTACACGTCGGGTTCGGCGGCTTGGAACGTGGCCCACGATTCCTGGGTGATCGGTATGCCCAGCTTGAGCGATTCGGTTTGCCAGTCGAGCATCCAATCGATGTTGAGAAGCCGGTCACTCATCCAGAACTGGCCGTGCATCGTGGCCATCTTGTTGACGAGTTCGACCATCGTTTCGAAGGTGGGGGCGTCGAAGATGTTGCCGTCGGTTCCGTCGATGCGTTCGATGAGAAGCATGTGGGCCGATTTGTCGTCGGATTCGGCGTTGACGAAACACGTCGGGACCCGCATCGGCACCTCGGTAGCCAGGTCGCGGTAGAACCCGGCTTCGCGGATGTAGTTCTGCATGACCGAGTTGTAGAGCTGGGCCATCGGCTCATCGAGCGGGCATTTGGCCACCATCGAGGTTGGAAGGTCGGTGTCGCCGTCCCAAGCGATGTCGACGATTCCGACTTCGCCGAGGGCGCCAACGATGCCGGGCATCGACGAGGTCGTGACCTTGCTGACGCCGGGGTGGACGATGTCTTCCGCCTCCAGGGCCCCATTGAGCCACTCTGCGGTGATTGCTGAAACCGAAGATGGAATCGTCATGACGGGACCTGCCTTCTCCGGCGACACCGGAATCGATTCGAGAGCTGGATTGTAGTGACCGTCGCCACAGTCTCAAAGAAGATCCAAAAGATGCATTGAAAAGGCCGACCCTTACAGCAGCGTCGCGCCTAGCCCCGGCTCGGGTAATGTCGAGAGCATCCCGTCGATAAGGGCAAAGCCACCGCTTGCGACATCGCGAGCAAGGTCGAGGCTGCCGTCGAGATCGAGGTACCGGGTGGCCGGTGATGCGAGGGCCGCGTGGAGTGCTGCCGCGATGCTCACCACGCTTTCGTCCATGCATCCCCACATGAGGTCGGTGCCAGTTGCGTCGGCGACGTCGGCGATATCGAGCGCCGGTCCGATTCCCCCGCACTTCATGAGCTTGATGTTGAAGATCCCAACGAGTGCTGGGGGCCCAGCTAGACGGTGGGCATCGCTTGGAGAGTGCAGCGATTCGTCGGCGGCGATGAGGCGACGGTCGTCGTCGCCGAGGCGGAGAAGGTCCTCGTCGCGATCGTCGGGAAGTGGTTGTTCGACAAACTCGATATCGAGTGGTTCGGTCTCGACCAGGAACCTGGCGAGGTCATCGATGGAGTAGCCCTGGTTTGGGTCGACTCGAATGGTTGGGTCGGGACCGATTCGGGAGCGGAGTTGCTCGAGTCGATCCAGGTCGTCGTCGATGGACTTCCCGAGTTTTACCTTGAGCGAGCGAAACCCCCGCCCCATGTACTCGTCGGCCTCGGCAAGGACTTCTTCGGCGGACTCTTTGATGCCAATCGTGACCGAGGTCGGCAGCGAGGTGTGGCTCCTGCCCAGCAGGTCGACCAACGGGATGCCGGCGGCCTTTGCCACTGCGTCGTGGAGCGCAATGTCGAGTGCAGCGCGCGCTGCCGGGGCATCTGGATACGCGGTTTGGATACGGCTTCCGGTTTCGGTGAGGTCGATGCTGAGTCCGACGAGGTCGGTAGCCGCCTCAGCGAGCGCTGCCATGGCGGTGTCGTCGGTTTCGCCGGTGATGAGCGGGGCGGTGGACCCCGTACCGAGCCCAACCACGCCAGCGTCGGTGTGGATCTCGACAACGTGGTTCGAAACGGCCGAAATGGTGTTGAACGCAATCGTGTAGGGGCGGGCAAGTTCCATGTCGATGAGCTGATGGGTGACTTTGGTGATCTTCATGGTTATTCCTGGGGAGTCTGGGCGGCGATATAGGCGTGAATCGGGTCGATGAGATCGCTGACCCCTTCGAGAAGGGGAGCGACGACCGGAATGTCGAGTGAGCTTCGGAGAGCGTCGCGTTCGGCGACCAGTTGAGCCGTGGTGAGGTTCTCGCCGTTCAGACAGACGCCAAGCACCTCACTTCCGTACATCGAGATCAAGGCGATTTCGTCGGCGACGGGCGGAATGCGTTTGTCGATCGCTTCGCAGCCATCGAACCAGATGCGGCCGGGGGAGTGCTGGAGAATGGCGCCTTTGGCATCGCCGGACAGGAGGAGTTCGGAGCCGCATGGGCCTGACGGGTTTCGGAGCGACGATTGGCCCTCCAACAAAATGAGGTCCGGCTGCTCGGCGTTCCAACATTCCACGATGGCATGTTCGAGTTCGCCACTGACAAAGTCGTTGGGCACCGAATCGAGGACGAAACCGTAGGTGGCGCCTTGGAGCCAGCCCGTTTGTCCGGTGGCGATAAGCGCCGAATGGGTTCCGGCCTCTTGTAGAGCATGATGAAGAAAGCGGGTGGTGGTTCGTTTGCCGACCGCGCAATCGGTGCCGAGCACTGCGAGGCGGGGAGCGGTGACCGTATCGATTTCGCCGGTCCAGAAGTGAAGTTCAGATGGCGGTTTGGGTTTGCGAAGGTCGAGAAGTTCGAGGTCGCGTTCTGCGGCGAGCTCGACGAGCAGGGGTACCTCGGAGAGGTAGTCGTGAACGCCGGCGGCAACGGACATGTCATGGCGGAGCGCATCGGCAGCAGCCTCGATGAGCTGTTTCGACAGTTGGCCGCCGTGGGTGGCGACACCGATAATGGCCCACGTAGGGGTCTTCGCTCCGGCTGCGATGAGCCCGGCTAACTCGTCGAGCGATTCCAGGATTGGGATGTCGCGGTGGATCCCGTCGAGGACCTCTCCGGCGTCCTTTCCGGCGTTGTTGTGGTCGGCAACCGCAACGATTTCGAAGCGCTCCGAGTCTCGGATGAGACCATGAGCGACCTTCGAGTACGGCTCGTGAAGGCGGCCACCTGTGAGTAGGACTGCCCCAGGTCGATCGTCGGTAATCATCATGTTTCGTACCCTATGGCACCGCCGGGCGCTGGAGTCACATCTCGGGCGGCACTTTGGCCCGCACGTGGCCGGCAGTTTGGCCCGGCAGTATGGCCGGCAGTGCGGCTAACCGTGCGGTTGGTGTTGCGGTTGGTGGTGTGGCTAATGTTGCTGAAGTTTCTCTTGGTGAACCTGCCTACTGATGTTGCTAATGTTACAAATGTTGCGAAAGTTGCTGCTGTAACCCGTTGTGACGCATGTCTTTGCTGCGGATTTTGTCATTGATGTAATCCAAACGTAACGTTTGAGTGTCATGCAAGAATTACAACGTCCTTCAGCAGGGTCCAGCACCGCTCGATGGGGTACCGAACTTCGCGAAGCAGAGTTCCGCGACGTCGCTCGTCGGCGCGTCGGATTCGTCGCGGTCTTCGTCCTTACGGTCATTCTCTTCTTGGGTCTTCTCGGACCGAACGAAGCCTCTGCACAAAGCGGCGGCGGCGAGCCCGGCGGACCTATCGATCTCACTGGGGTCGATCTCAGCGGCGTCGATACATCTGGCCCAGCGGGGGCGGCGATCGAACTGGTGCAGCTGCGCATCGATCTCGTCGCAAGCGAAATGATCGAGTTCGAAGGACTCGCCCAAGGGGCGGTCGATGCATCCGCACGAGGCGACCTCGATCCGGAGAAGGCAAACGAAGTCTTCATCACCGCACTCGCTCACACCCGTGATGCAGATGAGGAAATCCGTCGACTCAACAGCATGGTGAACGCTGGGGTTCCGTGGGGCCTCGACGTGGCCGTCTTCCCAGTTGGCGAGGTGAGCGAATTCATCGACAGCTGGGGATTCTCCCGATCCGGTGGACGCCGCCATAAGGGAACCGACATCCTCGCTCCTCGCGGCGCCGATCTTTACGCAATCGAAGGCGGGATCATCGAGCGTCAGGGCGACAGCCAACTCGGTGGACTCTCGGTCTACCTGCTCGGCGACTCCGGCGCCCGCTACTACTACACCCACCTGGACGAGCTCGGCCCCCAGGTGAAGGGCGAACGAGTCACCGCAGGTGACGTCGTCGGCGCAGTTGGCGACTCGGGGAATGCGCGCGGCACTCCACACCTTCACTTCCAATGGGCACCCGATGGAAAAGCCGGTTGGGAAAACCCGTACCCACTACTCGAAGCGCTCTGGGAAGCCGAAAACGGCTCGCCACCGCCCGTTCGTTAAGGACTAGCGAAACCGTTGAAGAGCTTCTTGGGCCCCGTCTGCCATCACCAGAACCGCGGCCGAACCGCGGGTTGCATTGGCAACGGGAAGCTCAACGGTCTCCGGCGTTGTGGCGCTCATCAGGCGACCAAAGTCCACGGCTTCTCGGAAACTCAGCGTTTCGTCGATGCGAATATCGCCGGTGATCGATCCGGCAATGCTGTTGAGCTTGAGCGGGTCGCGAACCCCCGACATCTTCGACAGGGTGGCCCGCAGGAAGATCTGTTGGCGTTCAATGCGGCCCAAGTCGCCGGTGCCGTCGACCTTGGGTTGGCCGTCGATCACCTCGGTGTACGCACGGGACCGGACGTAAGCAAGCGCCTGGACGCCATCGAGCGTGGTGGTTCCGGGCTGGCTTACGTCGAGCCCAGACTTTCGGTCATAGGTGACGTGATCGAACGTGATATCGATCCCGCCCACTGCATCGACAAGGTTCTTGAAGCCGGCGAAGTCGACTTCGGCGTAGTGGTGAACCGGAACACCCAAGGCGTCTTGGACCGTGTTGATCAACCGTTCCGGGCCGCCCTGGATCGCTGTGTTAATGCGTTGCTCGCCACCAGTTCCCGAAATGGGGACCCAGAGGTCTCTGGGGAGCGGAAGCATGAGGTTTCCGTCGTCCTTCACCCGAACGAGGATAACGGTGTCGGTGCGTTCGCCGCCCACGTCGCCGATTGCGCCCGCATCGGGGGAGTCGGGGTCGATGTTCTCGCGGGAGTCAGACCCGACCACCAGAAAGTTGATGCCGTCAGAGCCAAGCCCGCCGACGCCGCCGCTCGACGGGTCGGTCAGTGCCTGCTCCACCGGAACCCGGTCGATCGACGAGAAGTTTCGAGTGAGATACAAAAGTTCGGCCACGATGCCAATGAGCAACACCAGAACGCCGATGAGGATCCATCGCCCGTAACGTCGCTTCCGGCGAGGTTTGGCCGGTGCGTGTCCCGGAGGGTCGTATCGGTGGGGATCTGCGCTTCCAGCGAGGCCGGGTTCATCCTGGGGTGCAGGGACCGAAAAGGATCGATTGTCACGACCGCCGCTCGTATCGGTGGATTCCGCTCTGACCTCGTAATCCTCGTAATCCTCGTAATCCTCGGAGAGGTGAGCGTCGGAGTCGTCGAAGACCGAGGCGCCAGCGGGCGGGTCGTAATCGGAGGCTCGCGGACGAGTGGTTCGGTCGGTTCGATTGTGCGTGGTGGGCCGCTCGCGACGTTCCGGGCCTTGGTTGTCGCCTGTCATGCATTCCTTTACCGCCAAATCGGCGGTAGATTAGTCAACTGCGGGCGGAGCCACATTTCGGCAACCGCATTTGGGACATCATTGTGCCTGTCATTCTGAACAATTCCGTCGCGCGGCGCTTGATCGTCGTGGTGATGAGCATGCTGTTGCTCCTCACGTCTTCTGCCGTCGCGTCCGACGAGGGCGAACTGAAGACCGAAATCGAACAGGCAAAAGCGGCGAAGGAAGCCGCCCGAGCAGAAGCAGCCGATGCCGCAGCACAGGTCGATGTCGCGCAGGCCGAGGCCCAAGAAGTGCAGGATGCGCTCGATGCCATCACCGAAGCCGTCGATTCGCAAGAAGCTCATGTCGCACGGGTAAAGCTGGAGTTGGCCAACGCCCGCCAGTTCGTGAAGGAGAACAAGGTCCGCCAGGAGCTCATCTCGAGCACGATCGACGAGGCGGCGCTCAACGCGAAGCGATTTGCTGTCGACGCGTATATGGGGACCAGCGATCCCAAAGAGGTCTGGCTCGAGAACTCCGACCTCTCACAGTCGGTTCGCAAGGTCAGCTACCTCGACGTGGTCAACCAAGACCGCGGCGACAGCTTCGATGATCTTCGACAACTGCGAGCCGATCAAGACGACGCCACCCAGGCCGCTAAATTGGCCCGGGCCGAGGTAAAAACGCTTTCCGAAGAGGTCGAGGCCGAACTCCAACTGCTCGAAGAGCGACAAGCCGTCCAGGCAGAGCTGCGTATCGCTGCGCAGGCCCGACTCGACGAATGGATCGCCAAACAAGCCGACCACCTCGAGGATGAAGAAGAGTTCGAGGCCATCATTCGCAAGAAAGAAGCTGAACTCGACGAACTTTTGAACCCGCCCGCTCGTAACGGCTGGGTTCGCCCCACCGCCGGCAAGGTCGGCTCGGGCTTTGGTCTTCGCCGGCACCCGATCCTTGGGTACAGCCGAATGCATAACGGCGTCGATATGAGTGGCGGCCATGGCGCCGCTATCGTCGCTGCGGCCAACGGTGAAGTGATTCACGCTGGCTGGTACGGCGGTTGTGGCTACACCGTCGTCATCGCCCACGGCGGAGGGCTTACCTCCCGCTATTGCCACCAAGGCGAAGGCGCTATCCAGGTGAGCGTAGGCGAGCGAGTTACCGCAGGTGTTCGAATCGGAAGCGTTGGAAGTACTGGCCTGTCGACCGGCCCGCACTTGCACTTCGAGATCCGCATCAACGGCACCGCAGTAAACCCGCTCGACTACATCCCGTAGGCCGCCTCGTCACATATCGCCTGCTCAGCGAGCGGCGGTACCGGTTGTTGGCTCCGCGGATAGCGACATTTGCGTTGGGTGTGTTAACAATGTTGCTGTTGTAAAACGTGCGGACGTTAGTGGGCCGATCGGCTCAAATCGCGGATCGCACTGGAATTTCATGGGTTCGTGCGCCAACATTGGGGCCCGGCATCTATTTGGGAGTGATGACAAATATGGCAGCTGACCGAGGCCTTACTGGCCGCGACGTGATCGCCAAGACCTTTTCGAACAAAAGTCGAAAAGGCTACGAACCAACAGAGGTCGATACCTACCTCGAGCAGGTAGCGGCTCAGATCGACTCGCTCCACGCCGAAATCGGTCGCCTCAGCGCCGAGCTCGACGCCTGTGTTGGAGAACGGAACAAACTCGCATCGGCACCGCCGCCTGCGCCGGTTGCCGCACCACTGCCTGCACCCGAGCCAATCGTTGCCGCCGCCGCAGCTCCGGACGTTGTTGCTGCTGCAGCACCGGCGCCAGTTGCCGAAGCTGTCGAAGGCCCTGCGCAGCAGGCCGCCAACGAAGAAGCAGCCGAAGTTATCCTCCGTATGGCGCAACGTGCATCGGCCGACGCCATCGGCGAAGCCCGCACCCGTGCCAACGAGATCATCGCTGAAGCCGAAGTTCGCTCCACCGAGATCGCCCGCGAGTCCGACCGCAAAGCATTCGAAGCCGCAAGCCGCCTCCAGGGCGACCTTCGGGCACTCGAAGGCGACGTCGACAACCGCAAACTCGAACTCGAACGAGTCGAAGGCGCAATCGTGGTCGAGCAACACCGTCTGCGTCAGATGGCCGACGATCTCATGGGTCTGGCCAACACCTACACGCCGCCGATGCCAGCACCGGTCGCTGAGGATAACGTCATCGACCTCACCGCATCCGAGAGCGCAAGCGATAGCACCATCGGCTAACTCGCCCGGCGGTCAACTCCCGACCGCCACCACTAGCACTCCCACAACGGCCTCACGGATTCGTGAGGCCGTTGTCGCGCCCGCTTGCGGATTGGTGCCGGCTGGTGCTGCGAATAGGGTTGCGCTGTGTCTGATGAAACCGCTGGGTCGTCCCAAGAAAGTGTTTCCTACGAGACCACATCCGAGAAGTTGCTTCTTGCCTCGATAGGCGATCTCGTCGAAGACGTTGTCGTTCACCTGCGCTCCGATCCACGGAAAGGCACCGATACGCCGACATCCATCGTTCGGCGTCGCGGCGGGAGCGCCGCGAACGTGGCTGTTCTTGCCGCCGATTCGGATACGCCAAGCCGGTTTATCGGCCAAGTTGGCGATGATCCGCTTGGCATCCGGCTCATCGAGGAACTCCGACGCCACAACGTCGACACGATTGTGACGACCCATGGGACCACCGGGTCGATCGTGGTTCTCGTCGACCACAAGGGCGAACGCACGTTTCTGACCGACCGTGGTGCAGCCTCGAAACTCGCCGGTGTGGGCCCGAATGTTCTCGATAACGTCGGCGTGCTCCACATGCCCGTGTACTGCCTTGCGGCTGATCCGCTTGCCCGGACCGCATCAAGGCTTGCCGGCGACGCCGTGGCACGAAACATCCCGGTAACCATCGACCTCTCGTCGACCTCGGTGATCGAAGAGTTCGGACATGCCGAGCTGTTGTCGTTCATCGAGACCCTAGGGCCAGAGGTGGTGTTCGGAAACCAGCAAGAACACCGGTCGCTCCGTTTGGGCGAACGCGACCCGGTTCCGGGTGCAGGCGTCACGATCATCAAAGGCGGCGCCGAACCAACACTCATTATCAAGCCGAATGGCGACGTTATCTCCGTGCCGGTGAGGCCGGTAGCGAACGTCCTCGACACCACGGGTGCCGGTGACGCGTTCGCCGCTGGGTACCTCGGGGCTCT
Organism: uncultured Acidimicrobiales bacterium; assembly: GCA_937934655.1. GTDB lineage: Bacteria > Actinomycetota > Acidimicrobiia > Acidimicrobiales > SHLQ01 > CALLQB01. The sequence continues at coordinate 12,380 of CALGZB010000016.1, forward strand.
TCTTAACGGCTCGTCACCGAGGGGCGCCGTTGATGGCGCTCACCGGCTAGCGGCACGGGTACTCGGCAGCGCCGGGGCCACGCTCGGTTCCTAAGCAGTATCAACGCCATACGCAAAAACTGGCGGGTGTCGCAGTCTCCCCACCAGAGTGCGATAGGAAGATGCCCATGCATCACATCTCTCTTCCACGGGAATCTCGACGATGATCATCATTAGCGACGCCGTGCAAACTGCACTGATTGATGGCCAGCCAGTTGTGGCCCTCGAAAGTACGATCTTTTCTAACCTTGGCCTGCCCTCACCGGCCAACGAAGAGGCGCTCGAGCGCTGTATTGGCGCCATCGAAGACGGCGGCGGAATTGCTGCCATTACTGCGGTGATCGACGGTGTGCCACGAGTCGGCCTCGACCCTTCCGAACATGACCGGATTCTCGGCCCGGCTGCAAAGGCTGCCGAACGTGAACTGCCGGTGGCAGTTGCTGCTGGATGGCCGGTCGGTGCGACCACCGTGTCGGCATCGCTCTTCTTGGCAGCAAAAGCTGGCGTCCGCGTGTTCGCCACCGGCGGAATCGGTGGGGTGCATCGAGGCGATGCTCACGATGTCAGCGCCGACCTCGGCGCGCTCGCCGAACACCCTGTCGTCACGGTATGCGCCGGCGCCAAGAACTTTCTCGACCTAGCCCGCACCGTCGAGCACCTCGAAACGCTCGGCGTGCCGGTGCTCGGTTTACAGACCGACGAGTTTCCTGCGTTTTACGCTCGGACGAGTGGTGTGCGGATCCCGCAGCGGATCGAATCACCGTCGGAGGTTGCGGCGATCGCCGATGCGCAACACCAGCTCGGACGAGTCGGCGGCGTCCTGGTTACCGTGCCGATCCCCGAGGCCGATGCCATCGCCGCCGATGTCATCGATACAGCGATCGATACGGCCCTTGCCGAGGCCGACGCCGCCGGTCTTGTAGGAGCCGAGGTCACGCCGGCTGTACTCGCAGCGATTGGTGCCGCCACGCAGGGAGCCACCGTGCCAGCAAACTTGGCCCTCGCTGAGAACAACGCCCGGGTAGCGGTTGCTATCGCAGCTGCAATGGCCAGCTAGTCCTGGGGCTTCGACGCCAACCATTCGGCTTCTTGCTGACCCTTTGGGGTCGACGGTTCGCCATCGACCCAAGGCCACAGCTCACCAGCGATCCGCCGCCAGTTGGCGGTGGCCTCGAGGTGGGCGAGTAGGGCATAGAGCCCCAAGTTGATGCGCTGGATGAGCGCAAACGATGGTGGCACATTCGCGTATTTGAGAATCTCGTTGGACTTGTGATCGAAGGTCCGACGGAGAGTCTCTGACGCATATTCGGCGTTGAGGGTGGTTGGCCCGTCGTGGCGGACGATCTCATAAAAGTGCAGAAACCAGTCGTGGATCTCTTCATCGGTAAAGGGCGCATCGGGGCGCAGTAGCTCGCCCACCTCGAGCGCGGACCGGAATTCGGAGATCTGATCGGAGAGGACGGTTTGGATGAGTGTGCCGAAGAGTTCGGTTTCGTCCTCGTCGAACCGGCGAACCAGTCCAAAGTCGAGGAACGTGACGTGTCCGCCTGGGCGGAAGAGGTAATTGCCAGGGTGTGGGTCGGCGTTAAATGCTCGAAGCCGGTACAAGCTGCGGAACACAAACCGAAAGACCGTCTCGGCGGCCAGGTTCTGCTCGTCTTGACTCCATGTTTCGAGTTCGCTGAATCGTTCGCCCTCGGCGAACTCGGAGGTAAGTACACGCGAGGTCGAAAGGTCGTCGTAGACCTCGGGGATGTGAATGAACGGGTGACCGCGGTAGAACGCAGCGAAGTGCCGTTGGTTGTTGGCCTCGAGCTCATAGTCGAGTTCTTCGGTGATTCGCAGCTTGAGTTCTTCGGCCAGCGGCGCAGGATCGAGCCCGGGAAAGATCATTGCCATGATGCGACCGAGTAGGTCGGTGTTGTCGAGGTCCGCCGCGATTGCTTCGTCGATGCCTGGGTACTGCACCTTCACGACAACCTCTCGGCCATCGTGGGTGGTCGCCCGATGGACCTGCCCGATGGACGCTGCAGCGATGGGTTCGGGCGAGAAGTACGAAAACAACGAATCGAGGTCGTAGCCAAGCTCGCGTTCGATCGCCCAACGAGCGAGCGCGGCATCCATCGGCGGCGCGTCTTGCTGAAGCTGACCGAGGGCAAGGCGGACGGGTTCCGGCAGCCCATCGTCGAGGTAGCTGGCCATTTGGCCGAGTTTCATGAGGGCGCCCTTCATCTCGCCGAGTTCGTCGGCGATGTGTTGGGCGGTGCGGGTTTGGAACTCGGCATCGAGCTCTTCTCGTCGAGCCTTCGGCGTCACTGCTCGGCGCGCTTTATGGACAGCTGCTTCGGCGCCGAGACGAGTCGTCATCTGGGCGACGGACCGGTTGCGCTGGAATCTGCTGGTTCGCTGGAGTCCGCCCTGCCCGGTGGGCGGGGGAGTCGGGTGCGAGGTGTTTGGGGCGGCGGTCCTTCGTGAGCGCAGCACCACAGCAGTAGCAGCCGCAGCCGGGACGAGTGCGATGCCGAGGAGCCGGACGGGATGTGCAGGACGGCGGGGGATATGCGGGGGCATCACGCGAGCGTCTCACACGGGCTGCAGGCCCGGCGGTCAAGCCGGAAAAACTTCGACGTGTGAGCACGTCTGGGCGCCGCCCGATGTGGAAGCATCTGGAAGTGGATCGCGAGCGAGCGCTTGCCGTGCTTCGGCTCGGCCCAGAGGCAACACTCCAGCAGGCACGCGAGTCGTATCGGGGTTTGGTGCGTTCGAGTCACCCTGATCTCATCGGCGCCGACGGCAACGAAGCGATGATTTCGCTCAATCAAGCGATGGCGATCATCGAAGAGCAACCGGACCCGGTCGTGTCAGGTGCGGATACCGATGCCCCTTCGGTCCAGGAATCCAACAGCTCTGAGGCGCCGATCGAGCTCATCGTGTTCGACGATGGTCTCACCCTCAACGCACCAGCCGACGAGTTGTTTTCTCGCCTTGCCGAGGCGCTCGACAAGGTTGGGGATCTCACCTATGCCGACGCATCGTCGGGTTATCTCGAGGCCGCGGTTTCGATGGGGAATCCCAGCGCAAGTCAGCTTGTCGTGAGCCTTCAGGGTCGTGGCGAACACACCGAGGCGTTCTTCACGCTCGAGTCGATGGGCGTCGAAACGCCGCCCGACCTCGTCGAGGTCGTGACGGCGATTGGAGCAGCGCTCGAAGGTCTTGACCCGATTTAGGCCGTGAGGCGAAGCTGGCGGCTATGGGCAACGGCTGCGCAGGCGTCGGCACGTGCCGCGGCTCCGTGGAGTCCAGCGCCATCGCTTCGACGGAGAGCAAAACCAATAGCTGCGTTGATGCCAGCAGAGCGGAGTGCGGTGTCGATCTTGCGGGCGAGTACCTCGGTTGCGCCAACGTTGGCGACCGGGATCATCAGCACACAGATCTCGTTTTCGTTGAGTACCCCGACACGGTTGGTGAACTGCAAGTTGTCGTTGACGACGGCCAGAATGGCTGCGGTGCGATCGTCGGTGGTGGTGTCGATGGGCGCAGAAGTTTCCTCAGCGCGGCCGGTGGCACCATGGTCGATGCTGATGATGCCTGCCTGGAAGCCGGTGCGTTCGCATCGGAGGTCTTCCTCGGTCAGCAGTTCGCTCCATGCGTGTACTCCATGAAGTGCTGGCACTGCGTGGCGAGATGTCGACACGTTCGAAGCCAGCTTCGTGCTGGTTGGCTTCACCGTCTTGTTCGGTTGCATGCTCACGTTGATTCCCCGTTGCGTAGGTTGTCGCTTCTGGGATTGGCCCCAGAAGGAGGGTTGAACTTCTCAAGGCCCCGGATTCCGCCCGTAACGTTGATATGGGCCATTCGGCCGGGAATGGTGGGTCGTGAGGACTTACCTCGAAAAATCCCTCAATTCCGCGAGAACTCACCAAACTTGGGCACGTGTGTGACGGCGTAGCGAGGGTTTTCTGGCGATTCTGGGCCGATTCTCGGCCGAGAGTGTCACAGGGGGTCGGCAGTATGGAGATATGCACTCCACGACCCACCAAAACCCATCCTCCACGATTGCGGCGCGCGACGTTCTTAGCGACGACCACCGGCGTTTCCGCCGCCATGTCATCGAACATTGCTTTGCCAGCGGCACACCGCTCGACCGGCAGGTCCTCACAGTGATCTTGGCGGCGAAAGCCGAACGTGAAGAGCCGTTTCGTTGGTGGACGGCTACCGCAGTTCGTGAGCTGCTGTGGGTCGACGTGGTCGAATGGTGCCTGGAGAACGGTGTCGATGTGCCCGGCAGCGTGCCTGAGACCATGTGGGGCCTATTGGGCGCCTTACCCGTGAGCGATGCCCAGATCGTCGAGTTACGGGAGCCGCTCAGCCAAGAAGCCGGACTCGACCGCAATGGGCGCCGCAAGGCCGCCAAGCGCCGTCATCCGAGCCGCAAAAACGTGAGCTAGCTCACCCTGTCTGGTCCAAACCATCTGGTCCAAATCATCTGGTCCAAATCATCTAGCCAACATCGCGCGGAGGAGAGCTGGTCGAAAACGAGGCTGGCCCCGGGCGAAATGCCCGGGGCCAGCTTGGATTTTGTAGAGCTTGTGGCGGGTTAACCGACGAACGCCGAGGCGAAGACCAGCGACACGATGGTCATGACTTTCAACAAGATGTTCATGGCTGGGCCGGAAGTGTCCTTGAATGGGTCACCAACGGTGTCACCAACAACCGCAGCTTTGTGGTTGTCGGAGCCTTTGCCGCCGTGGGCGCCAGCTTCGATGTACTTCTTGGCGTTGTCCCATGCACCGCCAGCGTTTGCCATGAAGATGGCAAGCGCAAAGCCGGTGACGAGTGCGCCGGCAAGCAGGCCGCCGAGTGCGTCGACGTTGATGAAGCCAACGACGAGGGGCACGATGACGGCGAGGGCGCCAGGGATAATCATTTCCTTCAGCGATGCTGCGGTGGAGATTTCCACACAGCGAGCGGAGTCGGGGATGACGCCCTCTTTGCCTTCACGAAGACCAGGAATCTCACGGAACTGGCGGCGGACTTCCTCGATCATCTCGTAGGCAGCACGCCCAACAGCGTCGATGGTGAGCGCCGCAAACAGGAACGGAAGACCAGCACCGAGGAACAGGCCGACGAACACGTCGACTTCGCCGATGTTGAGGTTGAGCTCGCCTCCTGCTTCACGCACGGCAAACTCGAAGCTCTTGAACAGAGCCAGAGCGGTAAGGGCCGCCGAACCAACAGCAAAGCCCTTGGCCACGGCAGCCGTGGTGTTTCCGAGGCTGTCGAGCGCATCGGTGACTTCGCGTACCGATGGGTCGAGGTCGGCCATCTCAGCGATACCGCCGGCGTTGTCAGCGATCGGCCCGTAGGCATCGACCGAGACAACGACACCAGTGGTTGCGAGCATGCCGATGGCGGCGACGGCGATGCCGTAGATGCCACCTTCAAGCTGGCCAATGTTGCCAGCGAATGCGTATTCGCCGCCCCAGTAAGCCACACCCACACCAACGAGGATGAGGATGACCGACGATGCTACCGAGACCATGCCGGCGCTGATGCCCGCAAGAATCGTGGTGGCCGGACCGGTGTCGGTTTGCTGAGCGATCTTCTTCACCGGAGCGAAGTGATCGGAGGTGTAGTACTCGGCAGTCTTACCGAGAGCCCAACCAACAATGAGGCCACCGATGACCGACATTGCGAGACCAATGGGGTTCTCGAAGTTGTCGCTATCGCCGAAGAGCCAGAAGGCGATTCCGACGGTGGCAACCATGGTGATTCCCATGGCGACGTTGGTGCCCATATGAAGGGCGCGGCTCAGAGCCTTCGAGTCGGTGGAGTCGCCACCCTTTACCAAGAACGAACCGATGATCGAGGCGATCATGCCAACAAAGGCGATAGCCATCGGGAACATCAGTAGCGACAATGCGTCGTCGCCGATGTCGTCGGCGCTTAGGCCGATTGCAAAGGCAACCAACGAGATCGGCGCAATGATGGAACCGGCGTAGCTCTCGAAGAGGTCAGCGCCCATACCAGCGACGTCGCCAACGTTGTCGCCAACGTTGTCGGCGATGGTGGCCGGGTTGCGGGGGTCGTCCTCGGGGATGCCGGCTTCGACCTTTCCAACCAGGTCGGCGCCAACGTCAGCAGCCTTGGTGTAGATACCGCCACCAACACGTGAGAACAAGGCAATCGACGATGCGCCAAGGCCGTAGGCCGTGACAACCTCGAAGGCCTCGCTGTGCTCGTTGATGATGACGTAGTAGATGTAAACGGCCATCAGACCAAGCAGTGCCAGACCAGCAACCGAGAAGCCCATAACGGCGCCGCCGCGGAAGGCAACGGGAAGCGCTGCGGCCGGACCGCTCTTGGCGGCCTCGGTGGTGCGGGCGTTGGCCATGGTCGCAACGGTCATGCCGACATAGCCAGCAAGAGCCGAAAGAAATGCCCCGATGAAGTAGGTGACCGACGCAGCCGGGGTGATGACGAAGAAGAGCAGCACCATCATTGCAACGACGAACACCGATACCCAGGTGTACTCGGCCTTTAGGAAGGCCTTCGCACCCTTCTGGATTTCGGTCATGAGGAAGACCATGCGCTCGTCTCCGGGCGACGCAGCCTTCACTTTGGTATAGAAGAATCCGGCCAAGGCCAGCGCGGCAAGCGCTGACACGAGGGCGAGATATGGAATTGAACTCAAGTAAATCTGACTCCTTCAAAGGGCCGACAGGTTTACGGCCGGGGTGCCGCACCCGCCAGTCGGTAACGGCGCAACGTTATTATTGGCGCCTTCCCGGCACAAACACAGAAGGAACTCTCTTTGAACTCCACCGGCCCAAGCGACCCGTCCGAGATCCGTCGCGACATGAAAAAGCGGCGCCGTTCCATGGATGTCGCCGTTGCACTCGACCATGGTGAGCGGGTTGCCCGGCACCTTGTTGGGATTCCTGAAATCACCCAGGCGCGCAACATCGGTGCCTATATCGCGTTCGGAGGCGAGCTCGATCCGGCTCCGTCGCTGGCGCTCCTGACGGCTTCGACGTACCTGCCGCTGGTCGGCGAGGACTTTTCGATGGCGTTCAAATTGTCGAACCTGGACTATCCGATGGTCGCAAACCGCTATGGCATCGACGAGCCGCCAGCGTCTGCTCCGAGCATTGCAATAGACGAACTCGACGTGGTGTTGGTCCCTCTGGTTGCTTTTGATCGCCGGGGAGCTCGGCTTGGGATGGGCGCCGGCTACTACGACCGCTGCTTTGCCTTCCGGAAGAGTGAGGTGCCACCACCGCTCCTCATTGGGTTGGCGCATGGGATGCAAGAGGTCGAGCTGATCGAGCCGCAACCATGGGATGTGGCCCTCGACCTCATCGTGACCGAGGACGGGGTCATCAGGATCATCTGACACATTCTCGGCGACCGGCCGGCCGAGTCGCGGCCGCCATTGTTCGTTCGAGAAATCGTCGGCCGATACTCCACTACACGTAGCCCGCGGGCAATGATGGAGACAATGCACATCATTGTCATTGGAGCCGGTGAGGTCGGAACGCACGTCGCTCAGCGACTTGGGCGAGATGGCCATGACGTGGTCGTCGTGGAACGAAGTGCAAAGGCGCGTCGCAAAGTCGAGAGCGAAACCGCCATCCAGGTCGTCGCTGGGAGCGGAACGCACCCCTCGGTGCTTAAGGCGGCAGGCCTCAGTAAGGCCGACATGCTCATCGCCGTTACGACCAACGATGAGGTCAACCTCGTCGCATCGAAGCTTGCCAAACAGGCGGGTGTCGAAAAGACGATTATCCGTGTCGAGTCTGAAGAACTTCGTGGTCGGGGCGGAGCCGCGGTGCGCGAAGCCCTTGGCGTCGATGTCGTTATCGACCCCGATGACGAGACCGCTCACGAACTGCTGAGCTTGCTTGAATATCCCGGAGCGAGCGAAGTGGTGGTGATGTGCCACGGCGAAGTCGTTGTGCTCGGATCCAAGCTGGCCGAGGGCGCCCCGCTGGTAGGGATGCAGTTGTCTGAGGTTGGGGCAATGTTTGAGCCCGACTGGCAGTTCATGGTCGGAGCGATCACGCGTTCTGGGAAGACCGTGATCCCTCGCAGCGAGCACGTGCTGGAAGCCAACGACCGGCTCCGAATGGTTGTGCGACGCGATGCCCGCCGCCAGGTAGCCACACTGCTGGGTTTGGCTCGAGACCTTCCCCGTCGCATCATGCTCCTCGGCGGCGGGCGGACCGCACTGATCCTCGCTCGGTTGCTCGACGATCGGGGCGCCGAAGTCGTGCTTATCGACCGCGATGCCGATCGGTGCGATGAGCTAGCGGAGAAGCTCGACAACGCGCTTGTTCTTCACGGCAATATCACCGATAGCGAACTGCTGCGCGACGCGAATGTCGGAGACTTCGATGTGGTGATTGCTCTTACCGGCGAAGATGACGCCAACATCTTGGCCTGTCTGTTTGCGAAATCCGAAGGAGCGGAAGAGACCATTTCGCTTGCCCACCGCCTCGAACTACTTCCGCTTCTTCACGAAGTTGGAATCGACGCCGCAACGTCGCCTCGAACTGCAGCGGCCAACGGTGTTCTCCGACAACTTCGTGATGTCGCCGAGATCAAGACGTTTCTTGAAGGCGAAGCCGAGGTCGTCGAGTTTGAGGTGAAGCCGGGTAGTGCCGCCGACGGACAAAAGGTCCGCGATCTTCACCTTGACCACGATGTCCTGATCGGAGCGGTCTTCCGCGATGGGAACGTACAGATTGCGCGAGGTCGCACCACACTTCGCGAACGAGACCATCTCGTCGCTATCGCGATGCCCGGGGCCATCGAGGAAGCCGCCCACGTATTCGGGTGATCGAGCAATCTCACCCGCAGACCCACGCCGGGTCCGAGTTTGATCTCAATCGGTTTGTTCGAAAGCCGACGGCCATTGCCTATCCGCTCGCGCTTACGCTTGTTTCGGTCGGGGTGCTCCTCGCACTTTCGGGCATTGCTGGGCTTGGTGATTCCTCTGGCAAGCGATTGAACGATGGCCTGGCGTTTCTTATCGTCGGTGGGGTAGCGGCCACGATTGGTTTGGTCTGGTCCAGGTACTACCGGATGCCTGTCTCGCTCACGTCTCGCAATGCAATGGCCATCGCTACGTCGGTGTGGTGCACGATGATCGTGGTATCAGCCGTGGCCTATGTCGCGAGTGGCGAGCTGAGCCTTTCTGCGGCGCTCTTCGAGTCGGCGTCCGGGTTGACAACGACAGGTATGACGGCGCTCGAGAACCCGGCAGAAGCAAGTACCGCCATGCTTACCTGGCGGGCAGTATCGCAGTGGGCCGGAGGGCTCGGCGTTCTGTTGATGGGCTTTGGTCTGCTGCCCCTCTACGGGGGCGCCTACTCACTTCGTGCCGGACAGGGCCGGCCAGGCCCTAGCGGAACGCTCGGAACCAAGTTCACCGACGTTGCCCGCCGAGTCCTTTTGCTCTACGGCTCGTTTTCGGTCGTGATGTTCGTGGCCTACCTGGTGGCCGGGGCCGGCGGCTTTGACTCGTTTGTGTTGTCGCTCACCACCGTGTCGACCGGTGGGTTTACCAACCGAGCTGGGTCGTTCAAGCTTTACGATTCGGCGGCGATGCAGTGGGTCGCCATTGTGGGTATGGCCGTGGCCGGCTCGTCGATCGCTATTTGGTGGTGGGCGTTTTCGGGTTCGGCGAAGCGGGCCTACAAATCAGTGCAGTTGCGCTCATATGTGGGGCTTCTCATCGTTGTGGGGGTCATCGCTGCAGTGGTGAACGGTGGCGATGCCGACGATGTTCGACGGTCCATTTTCACGGTGGTCTCGTACTCATCGACAACTGGGTACGAAGTGGTCGATGCCGGAACGTGGCCACCGGCCCTCGATGCCCTGCTCTTTATGCTGATGGTGGTAGGCGCCATGTCGGGATCTGCCGGCGGCGGTCTCCACATCAGTCGCATTCGACTCCTGCTTCTTTATCTTCGACGGGTGCTTTATCAACAGGTGCACCCGGCGTCGGTGCTTCATGTGAAGGCCAACAACAAAAAGGTCCAGGAGTATGTGGTGGCCAACATGGTCAGTGCCGCCACGCTCTATGGCTTCATGGTGCTCATCGGCGCGGTCGGTGTGGCGGCATTTGGCGGACAACTTCATCTGTCGTTTATCGCCGCGGTGAGCGCGTTATCGAACGTCGGCCCAGTGTTTGGCGTTGATGCCGGAGCCGGTGGGGAAGAAGTCGACGGCGTCCTTCGGATGTCAGCACCCGCCAAATTTGTTCTTGCCGGGCTCATGATCGCTGGACGTCTCGGCGTGTACCCAGCGCTCGTGGCACTCGGTGACCTGTTCGATCCGGTCTACGCCAAACTCAAGTGGATGCGGCACTTTCTCGACCGCCGCCGCTCCGACTCTGGGGCAACGGAGTGGTAGATACGACGACGCTCAAGCGGTCGAAGCTCGGACGCGCTGGCCGCACCACATGGAACATTGTGAACCCCGGCTGGGACCCTCGTCCCACGCTCACGACGTCGAGCCAAGGCGGCCGCTTCGACTCGCCGCTACTGCACATCACCGGGCTTGCTCTGATGTGGATGGCCGTCGCAATCGCCATAGCGGCCATGGTGGAGTTTGCGTACGGGGATCCAGATGGCTGGGCGCTGCTTGCCTCGACCGGGATCTTTGGTGGCGCTGGATACGTGTTGATGCGAGCCACCAAGATCGAACGACTCGATACTGCGCAATCGTTTGCTGTTGTCGGGTGGACCTGGGTCATCATCTGTCTTGCCGGTGCTATCCCGTACATCCTCGCCGGTACCTTCCGGCATTGGGACGACGCCATCTTCGAGTCGGTCTCAGGATTCTCGTGCACCGGATCGACGGTGTTCTTTGGCTATAACGACTCCATCGAAAGCCAAGGGCACGGCATCTTGCTCTATCGACAGCTCACGAACTGGGCGGGCGGAATGGGAATCGTGCTGCTCGCAATCTCGGTGTTGCCGTCGCTCGGTCGAGGCGGGCTTGGTCTCATCGGCGCCGAGGCTCCCGGGCCTTCGTCGGACCATCTTGTTCCTCGATTGAACGAGATGGCCAAACGGCTTTGGTACGTGTACGTCGGCTTCACGGCGATCATGGCGGTCGGGTATCTGGGCGCCGGAATGGGCCCGTTCGACGCAATTGCCCACAGTCTGGCCACGGCGGCCACCGGCGGGTTCAGTACCCGTAATTCATCGATTGGCAGTTTCGACAGCATCTGGATTGAAGCAGCCGCATGCGTGGGCATGATCGCCGGCGGTATGAACTTCGCTCTTCACTACCGCTTGGCTCGTCGGGAGTTCAGAGCATATGACCGAGACGGCGAGACACGCGTCTACCTGCTGGGTCTACTCATCGGTGCCGCAGTGATTGTGTCGTTGCTCTGGTTCGACAGCCCACTGTCGTTGGGCGAGTCGGCCCGTGCCGGAATCTTTAACACCATTGCGTTGGGTACCTCGACCGGGTTCGGCAATGCGACCTCGGCCGGAAGCCCCGGCGACTTCGTGACCTGGATCCCGGCGCCCCAGGTAATCATCCTTGCCTTCTTTGTAGTCGGCGGTTGCAGCGGATCGACGTCGGGCGGTGTCAAGGTCGTACGCATCCAGGTCCTCTGGCGCTACGTCCATCGTGTTCTCCAGCGCATTCGCCATCGCAACCTCGTGCTGCCGATCAAGGTAAACGGCGGACGAATCCCGGATCCGCTCGTCGAGAAGGTTGTGGGCTTTATGGCTCTCTATTCGGTGATCGTGGCCGTGGGCATCGTGGTCGTTACCGCAATGGGTGCCGACCTTATGACCGCGGTCGGAGGCGTAGTCGGCTCAATGGGCAACATGGGCCCAGCTCTGAATCAAGTTGGCCCGACCGCGTCGTTTATCGATGGGTTCAATCGGCCGGCGCGAATGGTGCTGGCACTGTTGATGTTGATCGGGCGGCTTGAAATCTTCCCGATGCTGCTCATGCTGGTTGCGCCGCGTCGGATCTGGCGCAAGGTACGTCCCCGCCGCCATATCTGAGCTGGTGAGCTAGCGCTCGAGTATCGCTAGGAACGCCGCCTTGAGGTAACCCGGATCATGGGATCCGCAGAACTCTCTGGCCGAATGCATCGCGAGTTGGGGGCAGCCGACGTCGACGGTCGGTATCCCGAGTTCGGCGGCGGTAATCGGCCCGATCGTCGAGCCGCACCCAAGGTCGGTTCGGTTGACAAACTTCTGAAACGGAACGTTCGCCGATTCGCATGCTTGTTGGAAGACGGCAGCAGTGGTGGCGTCGGTGGCATAGCGCTCGTTGGCATTGATCTTGATGACGGGTCCGTCATTGAGCGAGATGAGGTGATCGGGTTCGTGTCGATCGATGTAATTGGGGTGCGTCGCGTGCGCATTGTCGCTGGAGATGAGAATCGACTGGGCAAGTGCCCGATGAACGTCATCGTCGGAACCGCCACGTGCAGCGACGCTTCGTTCGATGATGCCGCGAAGAAGTGGCGACGCTGCACCCGAGGCCGACGTCGACCCGACTTCTTCGTGGTCAAACAGCGCCACCACAACAACGCTGGAACGGTTGGGAGCGCCGGTGGCGACTTGGGTGAGGGCATCGAGCGCCACAAAGCAGGAGAGTTGGTTGTCGAGACGGGGCGCCGAGACGAACTCTTGCTTGCTGCCGGTGAGTTGACTTGGCGCGGTGTCGTGGAACATCAGATCCCACGAGACGATGTCGGCGGCGACGACCTTGAGTTTCTCAGCGAGGTACCCGACGAAGTCGCCAGTGGTGGAGCCGCCGATTCCCCAAACCGGCGCCATGTTGGTTTGGGCGTTGAGCTTGAGGCCGTCGTTGACGCCCCGGTCGAGGTGGATCGCGAGCTGGGGGAGTCGGGCGATTGGTTCGTTGATAAGAACGAGTTGTTCGATGGTGCTTTCGCCGTCGCGCAGGGTGACCCTGCCGGCGATTCCGAGATCTCGGTCGAGCCATGAGTTCCGGAGGATTCCTCCGTAGACCTCGACACCAAGCTGTTTCATGTTGGCCTTGCCCATATCCGGGAAGGGCTTCAGTCGAAGGTTCGGGCTGTCGGTGTGGGCGCCGATAACGGTGAACGGGGCGACTGCGTCGAGAGGGGTTTGGCCAACCTCATCGATCCAAGCCACGAGGGCACCACCGCGTTCGATGAACCAACGACCAGCGCCAGGCCAAGGTGCGGTTTCGTCGTGAGCGCTGAACCCGGCAGTGGTCAACGCCGCAATGGCTGTTTGGACAACATGAAACGGCGTGGGCGACGCATCGATAAAGGTGCAGAGATCGCGGGCGACGTCGAGATCGGGGTCGGCGGTGATGGGGATTGGGGAGTCTTGTGCGTCGGTCATAGGGGTGTTTGCCAATCGGTCGAGAGTTATGGGCGATAAAGAGAGCGATGGAGAGGTGCGTTACGAGTTGGGTGGTGCTTCGCTGGTGGCGGCGAGGCGCTCGGCGTGTTGCGTCATCTGTTCGACGGCCCGCTGGGCATTTGACCGTCGCTCAGGGTCCGATGACTGTAACCAAGAGTCGTAGTGGTTTGTGGCGTCGGTGATTCCAGCGATGATTCCCGAGATGGTCTGGTCGACTACCTCGGCGGCATCGGACGCCGGAAGACCCCACTGGGTGGCCTCGGCGATGAGCGACTTTCGCCCGACGTAAAGAAGGCGGTCTTTCTCGTCGGGGAAGATCGCGATGCGATGGCCTTCGGGGCGGCGAGGAAGAAACGCCGTGGTGTTGGCCACGTCGTACGCCGGAGTGAGGCGGGCACTGCCGTCTCGGAGGAGGAGCCCGTAGTTGCAGCCGTGAGCGTCGGTGTTGCCAAGAGCGACCGTGGCGGTGATTTGGGCGAGGAGTGCCCGCTGTTCGGCATCGGGGTCGAGACCGTGGCTCAGCAGAAGCTCGGCGAGCTGGGCATAGGTGGGCCCGCCGAATCGCTGGAAACGTTCGGTGGGTGCGACGCCGACAGCTTGGCACAGGCTTTCTTGATGGAGTCGGCTGATCGTGGAGGTGTGGCTGTCGGCATCGGCGGGAGGGTGAATGAGCCGATCGAAACGAGTTGCGAGCAGCACAGGTCGCCCCTCGACATCGACGAGCTGGGTGTGCGCCGCATCGATCTCGGCGAAGCGAAGCGCGTGCATCGCAATGGCCTCGGAAATGACGAGCCCAACCGTCGTGCCTTCGATGGGGTCGGGTTTGCAGATATGGGTCGACGGGACATTGAGTCGCGGTTTGATCCACCGAGGTAGGTCGGCGGTGCTGTCGGGGGCCTCGGTGAGTAGGAGTTTTGCTTGGAAGCCGCCGAGCGACAGGCCGTCATCGTGTTCGTAGCCAGCGATGGGGTAGTAGGGAAGTTGGCCGATGGCTTCGGCCAGGTCGACGGGTTCTGGGGCGGGGACCGAGGAGGTGTCGGGCGTATCGCCCGGTGGGAGGAACGCGACCGCCCCGGCGCAGTCATGGCCGAATCTGCGGAGGAAACCGAAGGTGTCGCCGCGGGCAAGGCCAGCGTTGTTTTCCATAATGGCGAGCGCTTCGCCTTCGGGGAGGAGCGCTGCGACCCAATGGTCGACGGGGCCGGTGCGGTTGATGCCCCCCTTGGGTTTGTTCACGAGAAGCCGACGTGACACCGGGAGGCTGGCGGAAAGGCAGAGTGCGCCGGTGTCGAGGGAGTCGGTGATTTCATCGGTGTACTGGAGGCCGTAGGGCTTGTGTGATGCCCGAGGGTCGCGTAAAAGATCGGCGACATGGCGGCCGTCGAGCCAAATTGCCAACCGTTCGGCGGTTTGGGGATTCATGAAGTCCCGCCAGGTTCGACGGGTTCGAAGGTGTCGTTGGCGGGTTGGGAGCTGGTGGGTTGGGAGCGGGGAACGAGGACGATGTCGTAGCCGCAAAATCGAACAAAGCGGGCCAGGCGGTCGAGTTGGCGGGACCGGCCGGATTCGAGGTTGGTGATGGTGTCTCGGCTGCAGTGAAGCCGCTCGGCCATTGAAGCTTGGGTGATGTCGGTGGTGTGGCGAGCGGTCGCGAGTGCTTCAGCGAACGATGCACCTGACCGGATGAGGATGCGGCTTTTTTCCTGCATTCATAGAATGGTATCCAAAAGCCGGAAAAAACCCACATCGCTCAACTGGGGTAAAAAGCCGGAAAAAACCGACATCTACTGATATGTTCGGTCCGTTACGTCCGTATCTCAAGGCACTGGTAGTATGGGGACTTCGCCACAAGGGTTGCGGCACGGGATGTATCCCTGCTGAATCCCGGTAGCTGCCGCAGTGTCGTCTGCAGCGGGACCGAAGCAACAGTGTTGTTGCGGCGACCACGGAATCAGCGCCGATTCGAACCACAGCCGAAACCGCATCGAATCAATGTTGATTTGGTAACGATTCTCGACTCCGAGGAGATCTTATGTCCGCCGATTCAGCGGCGTCGCCCAGCACTTCCAGCTCATCTAGCGCCGGAACCCCGAAGCGACACACCACAACGAACCCCGACCTTCCGCCAGCGCAGGGTCTGTATGACCAGCGCAACGAACACGATGCGTGTGGTCTCAGCTTTGTCTGCGACCTGCACGGCCGGAAAAGCCACGACATCGTAGCCAAGGGCATCGGAGCCCTTTGCGCGCTCGAACATCGTGGAGCATCCGGCGCCGAGGTAAACACCGGCGACGGGGCCGGTCTCACCATTCAAATCCCTGACGAGTTCTACCGGGCCGTCGTTGATTTCGACCTTCCGCCGGCCGGACATTACGCCGCCGGAATCGCCTTTCTCCCGCAATCCACAACGATCGCATTCGCCGCGGTTGCCGAAATTGAACGCCTCGCACTCGACGAAGGCCTCGTCGTTCTTGGCTGGCGAGATGTGATGACCGATCCATCGTCGCTCGGCCGTGGTGCACTCACGACGATGCCGACCTTCCGGCAGTTGTTCATCTCTACGCCCGATCAGTCCCTGTCGGGCCTCGACCTTGACCGTCGGGCCTTCATCCTTCGTAAGCGCATCGAGCACGAGATTCGCCTCGCGGTTGGCGCCGACGAAGGAGACGAAGGCCTACAAGACAACGGAAACGAAACCATGGGAGGGATGAGCGAACTTCACGACGGCGTGTATTTCCCGTCGCTCAGCTCCCGCACCGTCGTCTACAAGGGAATGCTCACCACTCCTCAGCTCGCGGCGTTCTATCCCGAGCTGCTCGACGAGCGGGTGACCTCGGCGCTTGCCCTTGTACACAGTCGTTTCAGTACCAACACCTTCCCATCGTGGCCGCTTGCGCATCCGTATCGCCTCGTTGCCCACAACGGCGAAATCAACACCGTGCAGGGAAACCGCAACTGGATGCACACGCGCGAGTCCGACATGGCTACCGATCTCCTCCCCGGCGACATCGAGCGGATCTTCCCCATCTGCACCCCTGGAGCCAGCGATACCGCCAGCTTCGACGAAGCACTCGAAGCGCTCTACATGGGCGGCTACCCCTTGCAGGAAGCCGTGCTCATGATGATCCCCGAACCCTGGGAGAACCATGAGTCCATGTCCGACGAGCGCCGGGCGTTCTACAAGTACCACGCCTCGCTCATGGAGCCATGGGACGGTCCGGCCTCGATCTCTTTCACCGACGGCGAAGTCATCGGAGCGGTGCTTGACCGCAACGGCCTTCGGCCCTCCCGCTACTGGGTGACCGAAGACGGCCTTGTGGTGATGGCCAGCGAGGTCGGCGTTGTCGATATCGACCAATCGACCATCGTGGAAAAAGGCCGACTCCAGCCCGGCCGGATGTTCTTCATCGATACCAACGAAGGTCGAATCATCCGAGACGACGAGATCAAAGCCTCGGTGGCCGGTGCTCGACCGTACGGCGAATGGCTCGATCGCAATATGGTCGACATCGCCGATCTCCCCCGTCGCGAAATCACTCGCACTGACGAGGGTTCGGTCGTGCAGCAACAACAGGTCTTTGGCTACACCCACGAAGAACTCAAGTTGCTGCTTGCCCCAATGGGTCGCGACGGTAAAGAAGCGATTGGTTCGATGGGAACCGACACGCCGATCGCCGTGCTTTCCAAACGGCCACGCTTGCTCTTTGACTACTTCAAGCAGCTGTTTGCTCAGGTGACGAACCCACCGCTCGACGCGATCCGCGAAGAGTTGGTTACCTCGGTCTTCACCAAACTTGGGTACGAAGGAAACCTGTTCGACCAGAACGAAGCGTCTTGTCGACAGGTGTTTCTCCCGCACCCGATCATCACCGTCGATGAACTCGATCGCATTATTGGCATCGACGGGCCGGGCGGCATCGAAGATATGTCCACCGTTGTCATCTCGATGCTTTATGAGGTGGCCGACGGCGGTGCAGGAATCGAAGTTGCCATCGACCGCCTACGAACGGAAGCCTCGGCTGCAGTCGCCGGCGGAGCAACGGTGATCGTGTTGAGTGACAGGGGAGCTACCGAGTCGCTCGCCCCGGTGCCTTCGCTTCTCGCAACTTCAGCGGTCCATCACCACCTCATCGATGAAAAGACCCGGAACCGGGTTGGACTCATCGCCGACGCTGGTGATGCCCGCGAGGTCCATCACCTTGCGCTGCTTATCGGGTTTGGTGCATCGGCGGTTTGCCCGTATCTCGCGTTTGCGACGCTCGAGCAGATGGCAGCCGAATCGCTCTCTGGGCTTGACCCCGACAGCACCGCAGAAGAACTGCACAGCACCTATGTGAAGGCAACCGACAAGGGTCTGCTGAAGATCATGTCGAAGATGGGAATCTCGACGGTCGCGTCGTACACCGGCGCCCAGATCTTCGAGGCCATCGGCCTTCACGCCGATGTTGTCGACCGCTACTTCGTTGGCTGCGTGACTCGCCTTGGCGGCATCGGTCTCGACGTCATTGCGACCGAGGTGGCAAGCCGTCACGAGTTGGCCTTTCCCCGAGTCCCAACCCAACGAGCTCACCGAACCCTCGAAGTTGGCGGAGAGTACCAGTGGCGCCGTGAAGGCGAACATCATCTCTTCAACCCAGACACGGTCTTCAAGCTTCAGCATGCAACCCGCGAGAAGCGGATGGACGTGTTCCGCGAGTACACCCAGAAGGTCAATGACCAAGCGGCCGAACTCGCGACGCTCCGCGGTCTGTTCTCCTTCCGCAAGGACCTTCGCCCACCAGTTCCCATCGAAGAGGTCGAGTCGGCGAGCGACATCATCAAACGCTTCGCAACCGGAGCCATGTCGTACGGATCGATCTCGGCGGAAGCGCACGAAACGCTCGCGGTAGCCATGAACCGCATCGGCGGGAAGTCGAACACCGGCGAAGGCGGCGAAGATCCGCGACGTTTCGAACCCGACGAGAACGGCGATTTGCGCCGGTCGTCGATCAAGCAGGTTGCGTCCGGCCGATTCGGCGTCACTAGCAACTATCTCACCAACGCCGACGACATCCAGATCAAGATGGCGCAGGGTGCGAAGCCCGGCGAAGGTGGACAACTTCCAGCGCACAAGGTGTGGCCATGGATTGCCGAGGTCAGGCACAGCACCCCTGGTGTTGGGCTCATCTCGCCGCCGCCGCATCACGACATCTACTCCATCGAGGATCTCGCTCAGCTCATTCACGACCTGAAGAACGCGAACCCGTCAGCACGGGTACACGTGAAGCTTGTGGCCGAGCTTGGTGTCGGTACCGTCGCCGCTGGCGTGTCGAAGGCACACGCCGATGCCGTGTTGATCTCGGGGTTCGACGGCGGAACCGGAGCATCACCGCTCACCTCGGTGAAACATTGCGGTGCTCCGTGGGAACTCGGCTTGGCCGAGACCCAACAGACGCTGCTTCTCAACGATCTCCGCGACCGCATTTCGGTGCAGGTCGACGGTCAACTGAAAACCGGTCGCGACGTCGTGATCGCCGCGCTGCTCGGTGGCGATGAGTTTGGCTTCGCCACCGCACCACTTGTGGTGATGGGCTGCGTCATGATGCGGGTTTGTCACCTCGACACCTGCCCGGTTGGCGTCGCTACCCAAGACCCAGAACTGCGCAAGAAGTTCACCGGCAAGCCCGAGTTTGTCGAGAACTTCTTCGAGTTCATCGCCGAAGAAGTTCGCGAGCTCCTCGCCGAGCTCGGTTTCCGCACGATTCAAGAAGCCATCGGCCAGGTCGGCACGCTCGACACAGGTCTTGCTATCGAGCATTGGAAAGCCGACGGTCTCGATCTGTCGCCGATTCTTTACGCTCCGCCGATTCCTGATGGTTCGTACCGATACCAAAAGTTCGAACAGGACCACGGACTCGACAAGGCTCTCGACCAAAAGCTCATCACGGCTTCGGCCGCGGCGCTTGAGTCTGGAACCCCGGTTGCGCTTGAGATGCCGATCACCAATGAGAACCGAACGGTCGGCACCATGCTCGGCCACGAGGTCACCAAGGCCTACGGCGCCGACGGTCTCCCCGACGACACCATCAGCATCCGGTTTACCGGCTCGGCTGGAAACAGCTTTGGTGCGTTCGTGCCGAAGGGAATCTCGCTTCACCTTGAAGGCGATTCCAACGACTTCGTCGGGAAGGGGCTCTCCGGAGGGCACATCTCAATCGCCCCGCCGAAGAACAGCCACCCTGATTTTGTCTGCCACGAAAACGTCATCGCCGGCAACGTGATTCTCTACGGAGCCACCAGCGGTGAAGCCTTCATCCGTGGCCGCGTCGGTGAACGATTCTGTGTTCGTAACTCGGGCGCTCTTGCGGTAGTCGAAGGTATCGGCGATCACGGTTGTGAATACATGACCGGAGGCCGTGCCGTGATTCTCGGCGAAACCGGTCGAAACTTTGGCGCCGGCATGTCGGGCGGTATCGCCTTTGTTTATGACCCTGACGGCAAGCTTGCCGGACGGCTCAACGGCGAGATGGTCGACATCGAAACCCCGACGGCAGACGATGAAGTGTTCCTTCACGAGGTCCTTACCCGTCACCAGAACCTCACCGGCTCAGTTGTCGCAGCGCGGTTGCTCGAAGCATGGCCAGTGACCCAAGCGTCAGCGTTCGCAAAGGTAATGCCACGCGAGTACCGGCGAGTGCTCGAAGCAATTGACGGCGCTCGACAGGACGGCACCGACGAAACCGAGGCCGTCATGGCCGCTGCGAGAGGCTGATCATGAACGTCTCAACCGAACAAAACACGACACGACAGGAATGCACTCATGGGTGATTCACGAGGCTTTCTCAAACACGAACGCCAAACTCCAACCCGGCGTCCAGTACCCGAGCGTTTGCTCGACTGGAACGAGGTCTATGAAGACTTCCCCGAAGGCAAGCTCAAGGTGCAAGCCGCCAGGTGCATGGACTGCGGAATTCCGTTCTGCAACAACGGCTGCCCCCTCGGCAATCTGATTCCCGACTGGAATGACCTGGTGTACCGGGACCAGTGGCGCGACGCTATCGACCGCCTTCACGCCACCAACAACTTCCCGGAGTTCACCGGTCGTCTCTGCCCGGCGCCGTGCGAAGGATCATGCGTGCTCGGAATCAGCGATGATCCCGTCGCCATTAAGCAGATCGAAGTCGAAATTATCGAACGGGCATGGCGCGAAGGTTGGGTTACCCCAGAGATCGCCGCCGTAAAGACCGGCAAGTCGGTAGCGGTCGTTGGATCTGGTCCCGCGGGCCTCGCAGTTGCGCAGCAGCTCACACGGGCGGGCCACGATGTTGTTGTTCTTGAGCGCGCCGAGAAGATCGGTGGTCTGCTTCGCTACGGAATTCCCGAGTTCAAGATGGAGAAAAACGTTCTCGATCGTCGACTCGCGCAAATGGAAGCCGAAGGAACGGTGTTCCGTCCGAACACCAACGTTGGTGTCGACATCACGGCCGAGCAATTGAAGATCGACTTCGATGTTGTGGTGCTGGCCGGCGGGGCCACCGCGGCACGAGACCTTCCCATTGAAGGCCGCGAACTCGGCGGTATCTACCAGGCGATGGAGTTTCTGCCGCCGGCTAACAAGGTCGCCAATGGCGACCTGGACGAGCACCCGTTCTCTGCGGCAGGCAAAGATGTCGTCATTATCGGTGGTGGAGATACTGGCGCTGATTGTCTCGGAACCTCCCATCGCCACGGTGCCTCATCGATTCACCAGTTCGAAATCATGCCGCAGCCTCCCGAGGACCGTGCATCGTCTACCCCTTGGCCGATGTGGCCGCTCAAATACCGAGTGTCTTCGGCTCACGAGGAAGGCGGCGATCGAGAGTTTGCCATCAACACCGTGAGTTTTGTGGGCGACGATGATGGCAACGTTTCGGCGCTGCGTACCGTGCGGGTTGAACAGACGTTCACCGATGGGCGGATGTCGTTCGAACCGGTTCCTGGCTCTGAGCAGGACTTTCCGGCTCAGCTGGTGCTGCTCGCCATGGGATTTGTTGGTCCAGAAAAGAACGAACTCCTCGATGGGTTGGGCTGCGAGCTCACCGATCGTGGAAACATCGCTCGTTCTGACGGCTGGCAAAGCACCGTCGATGACGTCTTCGTCTGTGGCGACTCGGGCCGTGGTCAGTCGCTCATCGTGTGGGCGATCGCCGAAGGGCGTTCGTGCGCTGCGGCCATCGATGCCCACCTTATGGGCTCGACACTTCTGCCTTCCCCAGTAACCCCAACTATGCGGCCTATCGGCTAATCAGCGGTGCTTCGAGCACCAGCAGCTCAAGATCGACCCCAAAACGGCGATACAACTAGTGGACGCCTAGTCCCGAATCGCTGCGATCTGCAGCGTTTTTCACGTTGTTGTTCTCGATCGGGGAATCGCTGTGCTCAAGGGCATTTCGTCGCAAAAGCTGCTCATCGCAGCACTTGTCTGCCCATTGGTCGCGCTTCTCGTTCTTGGTTCGGCAATTTTGGCGTTCACGCCGCGCGCCGAGGTTGTCGAGGCCAACGTGTGGCCCCAGAGCGTCGATTTGATCGAATCGTTGCACATTGAGGCGATTCTCTCGGCGCAGGCCCAGGTAGCGGACGGAAACGCAAGCCAAAGCGACCTCGAAGATCGCCGGGCACGTACCGATGATCTCTTGGAACGCTGGGCGAGCATCGGTCTGGACTCTGGCCAGCTCGAGGTTCAGCTTGATGCGGTCCGTATTGAGGACGACGATCGAGCCGACGCTGAATCTAGCGAACTCCTTGTGCTCGCTGACACCGTGCGGGCGAGCGCACAGCAGTCGAGCCCGACTGTCGATAACGTCGAAGACCTGCTGGGGGCGGCGAGGTCGGATGCGTCGGTAGCAGCACAAGGTGCCGGCGTTGCGACACTGACGACGCCTGCCAAGGCCCAACGCACGCGCATCGCTGGCATGGTCGCTCTTTCAGAGATGGTGATCGATGCGGCGTTGCCCCCTGATTCTGGAAACCTCGAGTCGGTGCTCGATGACACGTCTGCTCTTCATGGCGCGCTGATCGATGGCGAACCCGTCACGATCGACCAATGGACCGACGGACACATTGAGCGGCAACGGGCCATGGCCGAGATCGCACGGGCGTATGCGTTTGCCGGCGCGCCGGTTATTCCCGGCGATGAATCGTTTCCGATTATCCCATTGGCGATTGCTGCGGGAGCAGGTCTTCTTGGGCTTGTGATCTTCGGAGCGATGGTCTTCAACCGTCTCAACAGCGGTGCCGCTGTTCTTGAGCGACGCATGCTGGCCTTCGCGAAGCACACCCTGCCGGGCGCTGGCGACAGCTCCGAAACGTTGATGAGCGACCAGATCGAGCCGGTGGTGCTGGCTGGAGATCTACGCGGAGTAAGCCAGGCTTTCAACGAGGTTCAGCAGACGGCTGCGTATGTCATCGATCAAGAACGAGAAGATCACGAGTTTGTCACCGATCGGGTTTTTCAATCGGTTGCCCACCGAAATCGAATCGCTATCGTCGAGCAGCTCGACATTCTTGACGCCCTTGCCGTGGAGGAAAACGACCTCGGCAAGCTTGAGCAACTCGCTCAGTTAGATACTCGCATGCGCCGTATGCAGCGCGACGTGGTGAGCTTTGGTGCATTGGGTGGCGAGAGTCCGCCGATGCTCCACGAGGACCGGGCGCTAAGCGAACTCATCGAGTTGGCGGTTGAAGAGACCCGTGGAGCCGACCGTGTTCGGATTGTGACCGTCGACAACGTCTTGGTGGACGGCGGATGTGCGGCCGACGTGGCACACATCATCACCGAACTCCTCGAGAATGCCCTACATAGCTCGCCTCCCGAATCTCTGGTGGAGGTGCTTTGCAACCATACCGATCGTGACTCTTTGATGGTGTCGATTGCCGACGAGGGCCACGGTATGGATCCTGACGAAATGGATGGCCTCAATCAGGTTCTTTCGTTGCCTTCGAAGCTACGGCCTGAGACGGCAGGCACGCTTGGCGTCGTTGCGATTTCAGCCATCGCCGCCCGATCAGAGATCGATGTGCGGTTTACCGATTCGCCGGCCGGGGGAGTGACCGCCTTGGTCACCGTGCCGGCCGAGATGGTCAGCACGATGCCCGACGACTGGACGCCTTCCACGCGGCTTGCAACCCAAGCACGGCTCACCGAGCGGCGCGCTATTGCCGCAGAGATCGTTGAGGCTCGCAGCGCGGCCCCTGACCCAACGCCGCTCAAGGTTGACGCGTTTGACCGAGAACTACCGGTAGCCGAATTTGAATACGACATCGATCCCGGTGCGGACTCTCCGGGCACCCGGTCCGAGATGCACTCCGATGGGTTCGGCCTGAGCGATGACCAACTTGCTGACGGTGCCGAGAGCGCAGCGGATCTGGAAGCTTTCGACGACGTCGAACTCGACCGCCAGCCGGCGTTTGATGACGCCGAGGTTGACGAAGAACCGAGCATCGATACACCAACCATTGAAGGCTTGGATCTTGAAGGCTTGGATCTTGAAGGGTCGAGCGATGAAGAACCTGCTCGTGACGAACCTGAACTTGAGCACGCGTTGACTGCTGATACCGACGTTCCTCTTGCTCTCGTGGACTATGACGAGAGTCCGTTTGCCGCAGCTACCGATGATGACCTGTCAGAACGAAGTGGTGCCGAGCGGCTCAACGAGTTGAATAAGCGCCCACTGATTGCTCCCGCCGATGGCTTTGGTCCAAAGAAGCGACCGAAGAATGGCTCTTCGGTCGAAGAGGATCCTGTCGCAGAAGCCGGTTCCGAAGAAGCGTTCTTCGATGAACCCGAAGACGCTGACTCGGACGAGGTTGAATCGCCGGAAGATGCCGTCGAAGAACAGCTGCCGATCGATGAGCTGAACGATGAGGCAGCGGCGGTCGACAACGCGGACGCAACCGATGAACTCGATGATTTCGACGAACGCGATGAACGCGATGAACTCGACGAACCCTATGAACTCGACGAACTCGACGAATTCGACGAACCCTATGAACTCGACGACGAGGATGTCTTCGCTGACAGCGCCGACGTTGCGTTGCCGATATCGGCAGCTGACGACGTCGAACCTGGGCCTACCTACGAAGCAGAGGAGCGAGAAGCCCCGCTCACCTATGCAGCGCTCGATAGTCTGCTGGCCAATCTCCCCGAGCGAGCCGACGACCGAAAGGCTGACACCGACACGGCCGAAGCCGCTGGGGCTTCCGTAGCAAAGCTTGCGATAAGTCGGCGAGTGCCGACCTCGTCATCATCGATCTCGCCGTCAAAGCTCAGCGGCGCAACTCGGCGGCCATCGTCGGCCGGGCCAAAGTCTCCCGATGAAGTTCGGGCCATGCTTGCCAAATATCGCTCCGGGCGGAATGACTAGCTCCGACTGCTGCGGCTGACCCGACGGGCCATAAAGTCCGGGCGTGCCCCGTCCTGTCGTCGTCATTCTCATCCACTGGAACCAGAGCCGCCCGTGCCTCGAAACCATCGAGGTGTTTCGGAGTCAGCCGGAGGTTGTTCGGTTCATTGTTGTCGACAACGGCTCACGCGTCGAAGAACTCTCGGCGCTAAAGGCGGACCTCCCCGACGATGTTGAGCTCATCGAGGTCGGGCGAAATAGCGGATTTGGGCCGGGAGCCAATCGTGGCTGGGAACGTTGGCTTTCCGACGACGATGGGCCCGAGTGGAGTGTGATCGCCCCACACGATGCGCATCCAGGCGAAGGAACCCTTGCAAAGATGCTCGATGCGGCCGAAGGTCGCCATGTCGGCCTGATGTCAGCCGACGTGGGAGATGGATTCACGCCCGAGGTGCAGCCTTACCTCGGAACCATCGATGCGCCCGCCACGGTGGCTGAAGGATTCGAGAAGGCCGACTATCCCCACGGCACACTGCTGATGGCACACCGAGACTGTCTCAACGAGATCGGCCTCTTTGACGAGCGCTACTTCGCGTACTGCGAAGAAGCCGACCTAGGTCTGCGTGCGCAGGCAGCAGGGTGGGAGGTTGGGCTGATTCGCGGGGCTCGTGTCTACAACCAGCACGTCAATACGCCGGCGCCAATCGTCGACTATCTCAAGGAGCGCAACACGCTGTTGCTGCTTGCCGACCATTTCGGGCCAAAGCAGGTGGCGTTTCGGGCACTCGTTGCCGTTTGGCAGCTCGTGGCGGGGGCTCTTCGGCCAGCGAGCCGAGCCGAATACTGGTCGGGACCGGCACGGGTTTACGCATTACGTGATGCGGCGTTGCGCCGATGGGGACCGCCGCCCGACAAGGTCTTTGCGCTGAAGAAGTAGGGCGGCCAGCCTTCCAGAAATAGGGCGGTCAGCCTTCCAGAAATAGGGCGACCAGCCTTCCAGAAATAGCGCGATCAGGTGTTTAGAACGGTTGCGCATCGAGGAAGCTGAGCGCTGCGTCGATGAAGTCGAAGTTCTTTGGCGTCGCAAAATGGTCGGTCCGTTTGAGCTCCACGTAGGTCGCATTCGGTAGAGCCTCGACGAGCGGCGTAGCTGGTCCGGCAAAGTCGTTGTCGCCGAGGACCACGAGCACGGGGATATCGATGGAGCTGATCATCTCGGTGGTAAGCGGCGGACTTGTGCGCCCAATCAGCGCTTTGAGTGCCTCAGCATCAACGTCGGGCTGTCGCGTAAGGCCGGCGAAATACTGCGCTACCGGGTCACCTTCGTTGGGGCTACCCGCGATCCCATCGAGGATTGCCTTATGCCGCGTCGGGTCGCGGTCAAAGAGGTTTGCTCCGACTCCGCTGACGACGAGTTTGGCGAACCGGCCGGGGTTCGTTGCCGCAAGATACAGCAGCGTGCGTGCGCCCATCGAGAACCCAATGGCGTCGAGGGTTCCCTCGGGGGCACGGCCAAGGGCCTCGTCTTCAAGTTTGGCGTAGGAATCCGGGTCATGGGGCTTTGGCGCCGTCCCGTGTCCGAGCATGTCGACTCCGACTGGGCTCCGGCCGCCCTCGGTGAGAAGGTCGAGCCAACCGTTGCTGGCCCAGGTCGTTGCGGTCGAGCCGGCGAGTCCGTGGAGAAGGAGCACTGGATGAGTCATCGGCGAAGCATAGGACGCTACGGGTGGATACGCTCAACGTATGACGAGCTATCTCGTTGTTGACTCCGGGTGCCGCATTCCGCTGGCCTCGGTCAACTGGACCTTCACGACCAGTCAGGGCCCCGGTGGGCAGCACGCCAACCGGTCGAATACGCGCGCCATCGCCCGACTCGCCATCGCCGACATCGAGGGGCTTCGCCCCGAGCAGGCGCAGACCCTCCTCGATCGTCATGGCGAGGATCTGCAGGTAAGTGTCGACGACACCCGCTCGCAGCACCGCAATCGCGAACTGGCGCTCGAACGGTTGAAAGCCAAGGTCGCCGGGGCCCGGGTTGTGACGCGGAAGCGGCGGGCAACCAAACCAAGCCGCGGAGCGAAGGAACGCCGCCTTAAGGCGAAGAAACAACGTTCGGGCGTGAAGTCCTCTCGTCGAAGCCCATCGCGAGACGACTACTAACCACCGCCGAAGCCCAACGAGTACGAAATTGCCCGAAAGACACCAATACGGTGCTGTCGAGACCTACATTGGGTGGGTTCAGGGCCGAAAGGCCTTCAGGTGAGCTTCCCTCCGCCGATTCGAGAAGAACGATGTCTGTAACCGAGCGCGACGCAACCGACGTTTCCGACGATCCCGTGCCATCGGCCGACTTCACCCGCTTTCCGCACTTCCCTGCACTCGACGGCCTCCGAGGCCTCGCGGTCGCAGCGGTTCTTGTGTTCCATGGCGAGTTCTCGTGGGCCTCCGGCGGTTTCCTTGGCGTGTCGACGTTCTTTACGTTGTCGGGCTTCCTCATCACGTCGTTGCTGCTCGCCGAACAAGCACGCGAGGGCAAGATTGCGCTCGGCGCTTTCTGGGTACGTCGATTCCGACGGCTCATGCCTGCTGCAATCGCGGCAGTTGGTCTGATCTTTGTTGCCTGGCATTCTCTCGACCGTCTCCAAGGCGGCGCGAACTTTACCGGCACCGGCGTCATGGATCGCCTCAACGGCGACCTGCTTGCAGGGCTTGTGTATGTAGCCAATTGGCGGTTCGCGTTTCCCCCAGAAGGGGCGGGTTACGAAGACCTCTTCGGCGGTGGCGACTCAAGCCCAGCCGCCCACTTCTGGTCGCTTTCCATCGAAGAGCAGTTCTACGTGTTCTTCCCGCTTATTGCGATGATCGTGCTGTCAAAGCTGAAACTGTCGAAAGCCGTCTTTGGCGGTCTCCTTGCGGTGTCTCTGGCCGCATCGCTGGCGATGACCTTCGTTCTGTCGGGTTTTGACCGCATTTACAACGGCACCGATGTTCGGGCCGCCGAAATTCTCGTTGGGGCGCTTCTCGCCATTGCCTTCTCAACGCCAAAGGGGCGAGCGAGTATTACGTCGAATCCCCTTGTGGCTGCAGTGGGTGGCGTCGCCCTGGTCCTCTCGGCACTCAGTTGGGTGGTCCTCGACCTCGGCACGGGCTTCCTCCTCACCGGCGGCTTCTTTGTCTACGCACTGATAACCGCCACCCTTATCTGCGCCTCGACCCAAGCCCGGGGGCCTGTTGTGGCAGCCTTGAGTACCCCCGCCCTGCGTTGGCTTGGCGGCATCTCCTATGGCGCCTATCTCTACCACTGGCCGATCTTTCGGTGGGTCGACGAGGCATCGACTGGCCTTTCGATCTATCCGCTGTTTGTCGTACGTATGGTGCTGACGTTTGCGTTTGCGTGGTTGTCGTTCCATTACCTCGAACAGCCGTTCCGACGAGGCGAGCGTCCGGGTCTGAAGGTTGCCTCGGGCGCATTGGCCATGGGTGTTGCTGCACTCTTTGTCGGTGGCATGGCGGTTGCGTACTCCGATATCGGTCGACCAGAGCAGCTCGAAGCGTCCTTCGATGACGACGAAGAGGTTTCCCTTCTCGACACCGAGGAAGAAACGGAAGACCCAGGATCTGTCGATGACCCGGACGATACGGTGCCATCAACCACCATCGACACCGTGCCATCGAGTGCTGCACCCGTCGAAACCGTGCCGCCAACCACCACAACCGAACCGCCCAACCTCGAAGGCACTCCACCGGTCATGATGGTCGTTGGCGACTCACTCGGCGACAACCTCTACAACGGTCTCGCTCGTCGAGGTGATGCTCTTGGTCTGGCAACGGTGGGCAACGCCACGTTCGGCGGTTGTGGCCTCGCAATCGGCGGCGAGATTCAGTGGCCCGATCAAGTCCGTCCTGCGTGTCGGCAAAACAACGAAGTCGCCGACAACGTGCTGGCCGAAAGTAATGCCGAGGTCGCAATTCTTGTCGCCGGTCCTGTCGACCTGCTTCCTCGACGACTGACCCCCGACGAACCCTTTGACCTTCCCGACTCCGACGAGTTCAAGGAACGACTCGAGGAAAATTACCAAGCGCTCCAAGATCGCTTCATCGATCAGGGTGTCGCAGTTCTGTGGGTCAACGTTCCGTGTGTCGAAGCTACGAAGGCCGAGGAGCTCGGCATCGTTGCTGGGGCGGTCGAGAACGTCAACGAGATTCTCCGGTCGGTAACGGCTGATGCGGGCCCGGGTGTAGAGCTTTTCGATCTGTACGAAGAGGTTTGCGTCGATGGCGAGTTTGTTGGCGAACTCGCCGGCGATGAGACCGCTCGCGAGGATGGATTGCACTTCAGTGACTTCATCGCCGACACACTGTCTGGATCGTTGTCGACACAGGCCCACCGAGCCGCAGAGCTCTTTGAGCGTCGATAACCCCTGACGAGCAGCGGCTCTTCGGCTATTCCTCGGCTGCGGTTACTTGGACTGGTGTGGCCGACGGCGGGTTGTCGGTACTCCACTGCGCCTGGGCGGCCGAGATAATGGGAGCGGTAAGCGCACCCGCATACCGGAACGCTCCGCTCGACCATGTCGGACACGTGTTGGTCTCGATGGGAACATCGGGGCCGTAGCCGCCTGAACAGAAATGCACCCCGTCAGGTTCGCGGACCAGGTTGACACCGATGCCGTTCTCGTCGACCCCGCCGGTGCACGGTTCGGTTGGCAGACAGGGGAGTGTTTCGGCGTAGTTGCCATCGGCGTCAAGAACGGCCCGGCCGGCCTCGACAAGTACGACGTCGTCGCGTCCGTCGGCGAGATCAGCAAAGAGGCCGTTGAGTTCCTCTGATGAGTTGATGCCCAGAACCAACTCGCCGCGAGAGGTCGGAATAGTCGGGAGATAGACCGTTGCTCCAGCGTCGGTGAATCGATCGATGGTTTCGCCGAGGTCCGAGCGGAACTTGTCGAGTACCTCTTGGTCGCTGAGGTCGGACCCATCAGCGTTCTTCATGCATGGACTGAAGGTGTTGTTGGTGAAGAACAGGACCACTGCCCAAAGGTCGATGCTTGCGATGTCTTCATCGAACCGTGGGTACCAATCACAAATCGCCGATCCCGGGAACGTTCCCGGAAAATAGTTCAGCCGGCCGCCAAGCTCGAGAAAGGTTCCGACCCATTCTTGTGCCGAAGCGGCCAAACTATCGCCGTAGTAGGCGACGTTGTATCCCGACGGCGTGTCGGGCGTCTGCGACCGCACCTCGAGGTTGACGAGGGGCGTCGGCTCGGAGGAGTCGCTGGGTGCGGGGGCGATGGTGGTGTCTTCGCTTGTTGCCGCGGACGAGTCGCTAGTGGTGATGGTTGTGGTGGTGGTCTCGGCTCCTCCCTCGGGTTCGCTTGTGCTCGAGGTCTGATCGGCGCCGGTGGAGTCGGTCGAGGCGCAACCGGCAAGCAACAGCAGTGTTGCTACGGCGAGGGAAAGAGATCGTTTCATAATCGGCAGAGACCTTAGTGGGGGAGTCGACGGCTGTCGTGATGGTCGGTGTCGTGCGGGGTGTGGTCGTCGGGAGCCGGGTGTTCGACCGAATCGAGGCGGATTCGAACGACTTCGGTGGCGAGCATGAGTAGTGCGGCGACGCTCAGTACATGAACGTCACCAAAGAATTCGGGCCACCCGAAACCGGTGGGGAATCGGTGGCGGAATTGCTGGATTGTTGTGTATGCGCCCGAAAGAACCAGAAGGAGCGCAGCTGCGGCAGGCAGGGACCGGCGGGCGGTCTCGCGTTTCAACGAAGCGACGAGCAGAACAGGAAAGACGATGCTGGCGGCTCGCCACTGTGGAAGGTTGAGGAGCGCGAAGACCCCAATTCCCAGAGCGCCAACGAGTAACTGCCACGCCGGAGCGGAGCTGGGGTCCTGTCGTTTCGTCGCAAGTCTTGGGTCGTCCGGCAGAGGCCGGTTGGAAACCGGCCCACCAGAAAGCGACAGATCGGTCTGGCGTCGACCGGTGATAAAGAGTGCCAGGCAAAGCAGCGCACCGAAGACGGTGGCCCAGAGCCCCTTGGCTACCGTTTGCTGGGGAGTCCACTCGACTCGCAGATTTACCGGACCATCGAGTTGCGGGTACGCCGAAGGGTCGATCAACCAACCGTTGGCGTAACCATCGACCAACGTCGGTGGGCCAAGGTCGCCGAGCTGTGGGCTCGTGGCTTTCCACCCATCGTTCACGCTCTGGCCCAGCACGAACCAGTAGGGGGATGTGGCGGAATCGATCTCGACCTCGGTATGGACTCGGCCGTCGTCGAGGACCTTGACGGAGGGGGCTGCCGCGGCGGTGCCCAGCTGATCGGTGGCGTGAGTTGTCAGCACGAGCTGGTCGATGTCGATTCCTGTTGAACGACCGCGTGCGGTCATGATGTCGACGTCGCCTGCGGGCAGCGCCGTGGAAGGCTCACAACCGGTTATGTCGAGCGGCCGCCGGGCCAAGGCATCGCTGCGGGTACCAGTCACCCGAACCGGGGCCGGCCGTCCAGCGATGCTGAGGAGGTCATCGCGGCATCCCGTGTCGAACTGGAGTGCACCGTCGACCTGCTGGGCGGGCGTCGCGTCGCCGATCCTCCACTCGGAAATCCCGAGGGGCAGCGCCACTTGGCTTCTGGAGTACCACTCCTTGGTGATCCGCTCGTTAACCCCACGGAACACCAAGCGGAATGTCGTTCCTTGGGCCTCGGCGATCGGTACCGAAAAGGACACCGATTGGTTCCGTTCGAGCAACCCGTCGACGGTCGGAAGGCTCACCGTTTCGTGCAACGTGCCGTCGATGATCACGTCGATCACCGTCGGGACCGAGTGCCGATCGTCGACAACGACGTCGAGGTCGAGTGAGTCAATAGTGGTCTCGGCTGCGGCCTGATATTCGAGCCAGTGGTCGGGCTGCGGTCCAAACGGAGTGGTGAAGATCGTTGATTGGTCGTGATCGAAGGCGGCCCGAGGTTTGGCGTTGAGCGCTCCGGCCAAACTCCCCGATGCGGAAGTGCGGGCCACGAGGTCGTCGGGCGAAAGAAGCTGGGCGACTCTCTGGTCGGATGCGTAGGAACTGAGTCGCGCCTGGCCGCTGAGGGCCACCCCAATAGATTCGGGGAGCTCAACACGGCGCCGCATCATTTCTTCGCCATCGGAACGCACCGGCTCACGTGCGTCGGAGCGAAGGCGCGAGAGCACCAGTGCCAAAGGCTGTTGCCCAAGGTCGCTGCTCGCGGCAAGAAGGTCGGTGGGTACCCGAATCACCTCGGCAACGTCGACGCCCGGAATCTCGACCTCTGCAATCCCTACGCCGCTCAGTCCGACGTAGTTGTCGCGAGGCCCAGCGTTTGTTGCGAGGATCTCGAGCCGGAGCGTTCGGAACGAATGTGGCTGGGTGAACGAGATCTCTTGGCCCGTCCTTCGCCGAGAGCTGGCATCGAGCGCAACGTCGACGAACGTGTCGTCGGTATGGACCCGGAGCTCGGTGATGAACCGATTCCGATTGCCATTGAGCGGTTGGACTACCTGGATGCTCGCAACATCAGCGACCGGCCTGTCAAGCTCGATCTGAAGCGACTCGCCCCGAACGTCATCGAAAGCACCGACTCGCCACGCCGTCGCCTTGTCACCGTCGACGCCCAGCGTTGCTCGGTTGTCGACGGTATAGGTGACTGGGTTGCCGTAGTTGGAGGCGGTAACGGTGGCACCCTCATGAACGGCCACGGTCTGGTGGGCGGAGGTCTCCTCGGGGAACACGTCGAGGCGGTAGTCGCCCGGGTCGTCGGCGGGCTCTTCCTCGGCCCGCTCGATATAGCCGGTGTTCTCGCGGATTGTGCCCCAATGGCGAGCTTGGCGGCGATTGGAGTCGGTAACGATCAGAAGCGGGAGGTCAGCGCCGGCGTTGTTGTTGAGCATCGCGGCCAATTCATCTTGGCGGTCGGCGAAGGTGGCCGAAAACAGGAGGAGCCGGTCGGTGTCGATGAGGCCAGCGGCACCCGCATCGACAAGTCCTTGGGCATCTCCTGCCACGATGATCGGCGAGTCGGCTGGACGAACCCGAACGATCGGTAGCGGATCGGAGACGCCGAAGACGGCGACGGGCGAGGGCGACTCGGCAGCGGCTTGACGAAGCAGGTCGGCACCCAGCTCGATCTCGTCGATGAGGGTCTGCTCGGGCCCTGCGACGTTCGGCGCTTGTGGACCGAACAAGATGGGCTCGTCGAGCCCGGGCGTTTCGAGAAGCTGTGCCCAGGTTTCGTCCGGTCGGGGGGTGCGGAATCGCTCGTATTTGAGATCGGCCCGGAGCACGACATCGCCAACGCCCATAAGGCGGGCCACCGGCGCTAACGCTTCGGGGCTGTATTCACCCTCTTGAAAGCGACGGTCGAGCTCGATGACCAAAGATGCAGCGGGTTCGGAACCGAAAGGCACGAGCTCGCGGGCGATGTACGGCCTATCGGTGAGCCCCGGAGTGATTGGTTCGACCGTGTTGCCCCACCGATACGAAGCGAAATCGGCGCCGGGTACTTCGAGAATTCGGGTGTCGTTGCCGGCAGCATCGAGATGGTCGATGGCATCGACCCAGTAATCGGGGATCTCCTCGGGCCGTTGGAGATGCTCAGCGATGAATTGGCCGGTCCAGAGAGGCGGGAGGTTTGCGATGATCAGCACGGTGAGGACAGCACGCAGCGGGCCTTCGACGGGCGGTCGCCATCGCGAGAGCGCGGAGACGCCGGCGCCGAGAAGAACCGATGTCCCGAGAACCAGAAGCGGTGTTGCTCTGGGTGTGCTGCGAAGCGCGAGGCCGGTGTCGCTTCGGGTGAACTCGGTAAACCAGTTGCCGAGGAAAGAGCTGGATTCATAGGGATGGCCGCCAACTGCCATGAATCCCCCCACCACGATCAGCAGCACGAAGAACGAGCGATGCCGCCAGCGAGTCATAGCGGCAGCCGCGAGCGCCAAGATCGGGAGACCAAAGCTAAGGATGAGCAGCGGGGTACGCGAGGTGTAGGCAATACTCGGCTCAATCCACTGGCCGAGGCTGTCGTTGCCATAGAAGAACCAGTAACCGAGCCCACGAAAGGCCTCGGTGGCGGTGGATGAATCGGCAATCGCCTCGTAGGTCTCGGTATAGCGCAGAACCGACGGGCCATAGGTTCCCTGCATGACCAGACCGACAACCCACCACAACGCGGTGAGGGCGGTCAGGGCTCCAATTCGAAGCGCAGTAGCGACCACGGCAGGGAAGGTGATGTTGTGCGGTCCATCATCGGCGCTCGTGCTGTACCAGGCATGGAGCAGCCACAGCACGGGGCCAATCCCAATGAGAAGGAGCGATGTGGCGTTGGTGCCTCCGATCGTCATAGCGACCAGAGCGAACCCGGCGGGGTAGCGCCAGCCGCCAACCCGAAGTGAGCGTGCCGCGAAGGAAATCAGCCAACCGAGTCCGGCCCAGGGGAGTGTCAGCACCGAAATTCGAGCCACATAGGACAATGGGTAGGGGCTCAGCATGTAGGCGAGCGAGGCGATGAATACCCCGCCGTTGTTCCAACCGATCGCTCGAAGCATCGACCGGACGCCCATGGCAGCGGCAAACATGATGGTGGCGAGCCACAATCGTTGGCCAACCCAATCGGGCAAGCCCAGGGTTTCGCTCAGCCAGAAGAACGGACCCATCGGCCACAGATAGCCAATATTTTGATGGGGTACGGTTCCGAGCCCGACGTCTTCCAGCCAGAGGTAGGGCGCACCCGAGAGGAGTTTCGATGGGTCGAGGTAGAGATATGGCTTGGTATCGGCGCCGACAACCCCGGGGGCGGTAAGTAGCAGGGGCACATACGCCAGAGCCGCCAGGATGATCACTTCGAGCTTGGGGTTGCTTGTCACCCGCGAGACGCGCGACCACAGTGGCATTGGCTAGTTTCGTCCGTGCCCTTTGCGGAGGGCGTCGTCGACGAGGCATTGGAGTGCTCCGCGGGCGGTTGCGCCCCAGGTGAATCGGCTGGCGTGCGCTTGCGCTCCGGCACTGAGCTGGGCCCGAAGATCCGCATCGGACAGAATCGCTGAGAGGTGGTCGATGAATTCGCTGTCGCTGGTAGCGAGAAGTCCGGACAGGCCATCGGCTACCGAGTCGCGGTGACCGGCGATATCGGTGGCGACGGCAGGCGTTCCGCAGGCAGCAGCCTCGGTGAGGGTCATCCCCCACCCTTCGGATATGGAGGCACTCGCAACGAGCCAGGCTCGTTGGTACAGATCGATGAGTTGTTCATCGGAGACACTTCCGGCCAAGTGCACCCAGTCCTCCGCATCGAGGTTTCGGATGAGCGCTTCGAGGTTGTCCTGCTCGTAGCCTTCGCCAACGATGACCAACTCCACGTCGGGGTGGGTCGGTCGGATTCGATCAACCAGTCCGATGAGGAGCTCGAATCGCTTCGAGGTCATCAGACGCCCGACGGCCACGATTAGCGGGGTGGGATTGCTCTCACCCGGAGAGAACTTGGGGTCAACGCCGGGCGGAACCACGTGCATTTGGGTCGGGCTGAAACCGAGATGCTCGACGAGTTCAGACTTCGACGATTCGGAGAGCGTCACGATGGGGGTCTGTCGATAGAACGGCGGAGCGATGCGGGTTTCGAGCGTGGTGCCGAGCCGGGCGAGTTTCGGGCCAAGAACCAGCGGCCACATCTTGTCGTGGTGATGATGCAGAAACACGATTCGTGGTTGGCGGGTCCAGAGCGGCGTAAGGAAGGGGATGCCGTTCCAAATCTCCACCACCGCATCGCGACCTTTTCGGCGTTGCGCCACCTCGGATACCACGGCCCGAGGGAACACCATGTAGCGACCGGCTTTGCGAATGACCCGGTATCCGTCTCGGGTGGCTTCGGCTGGAGAACCCTGTGCCCAGCTGGTGCGCATCGTCACGTCGAGGCCGGCTTCGGCCCAAAGTTTGGCGACCATCGCAGCGTGGATCTCTGAGCCACCTGCTTCGACATCGGCGAGGTCGCGCCATGCGAGCATGTGGATTCGAGAGATGTTGGCCGATGCGGCAAGGTCGCCGAGCTTGGTGATCTCGTCGTGGTCGAGGCTGACCGACGGCGTGGTGGTTTTGCGGCGAGGCGTGAGCATGACGACTAGCTGTGTTCTTGGTGTTGTGCGGGTTCGACAGGTTGGTTTGCCCGTTGCTGGGTTGTTAGTTCGTTGCGAAGCAGGGCAACTTCTTCGGCCAGTGTGCGGGCTCGACTCTCGAGTCGAGAGAGCTCGAAGGAAAAGTGCACCGCAATGATGAGCAGGAACGCCACGGCCAGCATGAGGAACAAGGCGGGCTGATAATTGACACCCAGACTGTCGGCGATGAGGTCGAGAAGCGCTGGCCATGCCGCGATAAGGAGAAGGCCTAGGCCGACGGTTAGCCACAACAGCGAGTACTTCGCCCGCAGAACCTGACGCCGGACGAGTCGGAGGATCGCCAAGATAGTGCCCCCGGTGATGGCGATAAGAAGGAGGTGGGCTCCGGTACTCATGAGTTGACCTCCGCGACGTTAACGACTCCTGCTGGGGTTGTGAGATCGACGGTAGGAGGAGGCGTGACCGGTGGGAGCGCTGGCGATTGAGACCTCGCGGTCGTAGCTAACACCACAAGAAGGCGGGCGTAGTTGTACAGAAGTCGGAAATTGCGGTTCGAGGGCTCGCCGGCGGAACGCTCATGCATCGTGACCGGTACTTCACGGACGTCGTAGCCCATCCGGCAGGCGCTTATGAGCGTCTCGGTGGAGTCCATGTATTCCACGGGGTATTCGTCGGCGAATTGCTGAAGCATGCGGGCGCTTATGGCGCGAAAGCCCGACGAGGTATCGCTGAACCGGCGGCCGCTGAGCAGCCGAACCGCAACTCGAAGGAGACCCATCCCGACGGACCTGGTGCGTCCAACCTCGTACTCGCCGGTACCCGCGAACCGCGAGCCGATAACGAGGTCGGCGCCGCGATCGAGTTCGGCGAGCAGTTTGGCGATTTCGTGGACGTCATGTTGTCCGTCGGCGTCGAACTGCACCGCCCGCTGAAAGCCCTGTTCGGCGGCAAACCGAAAACCGGCGCGCAATGCGCCGCCAATACCGAGGTTGAACGGCAACTTCAGAGCATGGACACCGGCAGCCAATGCAAGGTCATAGGTGTTGTCCGAAGAGCCATCGTCGACAACGACCACGGCGAACTCGGGAACCACCCGACGGAGGTGTTGGAGCACGTCAGGAAGCGACCCGCTCTCATTGAAAGCGGGGATAACGATGATCGTCGACGTTCCGTTACCCATGGCATCCCAACTTACTCTTCATTGCCTGGTCACGGGGTTTCGCAGCGCTCATTGGTTGCCCGTCGGCCGCTCATCGAGGGCTCGTCGGGCGAACTGCAAGATGTGGTTGATAGCCACCGCAGCGAGAACGGCCAGAGCCGGCTGAGCTGATGCCCGGTAGCGGAGCACCGCAAGGGTCATCGCCACCGCGATCAGCGATGTGAGCACCAGGCCTAAGAGAGGTAGCAGCGGCACGCCCCGTCGGCGAAGAACCGACGCGCCAAGAAACGACAACATCGCCATCGGGTAGTAGACGATTACCGCAGCGTTCGATACCCAAGGTTCGCGGCCAGCAATAAACGAGTTGAGTCTGGCCTGCTGGAGCGGGTGGAACACGCCGGTGATTCGTCCGATTCTGGCAAAGACCGCGGTGGTTGCCCGCTGGGGGTGATCGGCGATGTAATCGAACGCCACCTCGCGGAGCCGAAGTGATCCAACGGCTTGGTCGGCGACGTCGAGTCCGGTGCCTTCGAGCGCTTCGCTCTGACAAGCCAGCCAGTAATAGCCGAGCAAGTTGTCGTCGTAGCTCTCGTCGCAGTTTCCCTGGACGAGGGAGTAGTCGAGCCCAATCGAGAGGTAGACCGGCTCGTCGAAGCGACTCAGGTTGTAGCCGACCCACGGCAGCACGATGATGCTTGAGACCACACCGGCCATCGCGAGGAGCGCGGTGCGGCGAGCCCAGCTGAGTTTGGGAAGAAGCATCATGAATGGCGCAACTCCCACCAGCGCCACGATGGACAATTCGGCCCGAGCAAGGATGGCTAACCCCAGGACCACTCCGAGTCCGGTTGCTTCTTTGAGGCTTGGGTTATCCCAACACCGATAACAGAAGAGGGCGACGAGCCCAGCGAGCGGAATGGTGACCGTCTCGCTGAGCACAAAACCGGGATACGGCCAGATATTGGGATCGAGGGCTCCAAAGGTCGCGGCGATGAGCCCGACGTGTTTGCCTCCGACCCGGCGACCTAGCACCCCGAACACCACGGCGGTCAGGGCGCCAAGTGGTGCACTGACCAACATGTGGCCGAGTTCGCTTCGCACACCAAGGAACGAGAACAGCGTGAGGAACAGGGTATAGACCGGGGGATGATCGGCGGATTGCTGGCGGATGCCCTGGAGTTCGAAAGGCAGCGGTGAGATAAGACCTTCGCCGTCGGCCAGCATGTTGGCCTGCTTGTGAAAGACCAGACCGTCGCCCCAAACGGTGGTTTCGAAGAGCTGGCCATTGGGCAGTTGGTTGATGAATGGGTCTTGACGGAACGCGAGGATGTACCAGATCCGCACGGCGAGGCCGAGCACCGCGATGAGCGCAATAAGGCGCCACCATTCGCGGTTTCTCCTGGCTTCGAGATCGACCGCGTCGAGGTCGGCGGTCATGAGATCCTCCGCGACCATTGCTGCACTGGGCGCTCAACCAACAGGTACGTGACGGTGGCGAGCAACGTGGTGACCACAAAACTGCCAAGGGTGATCTCGAGCATGGTGAGACTCAGGAATCGAGTGGTTGCCCAGTCGAGAAAGCCGAGCGACGTCGCAAGGCCTCGCCAATCGATCCATTTCTCGATAACCACCAGGTGCCAAAGGTAAAAGCTGTACGAGATCGTGCCGAGCGCAACGAGCGGTCGCCATCGAAGGAACGCTCGAAGTGCGCCCTTCTCTCTACTCCCCTCGGTATTGCTGCCCTCGGTATTGCTGAACACCGCGGGGATAAGCAGGGCCGCAGCGACGAGGTCATAGCCAAATTGGCGGAAGAGCTCCTTATGCCAGGTCGCCCGGTCGAGGCCGACCTCAAGCTCGAGTTGGTAGGAAACGAAGACCAAAATGCCAAGGGCGGCCGCCCACCATCGAAGGTCGTAGCGGCCGAGAGCAGTGCTGAGTTCGTGACCGACCGCGCTTCGTTCGCCCCAGACCGAAATCGTGGCGAGGGCCATCCCGATGGCGAAATAGTCAATGGTCCCGGGAAGCCAGAACACGGCCCGGTCGTGCAGTCCAATGCCGTAGACGAATAGTCGCCAGACATTGCTCAGTATGACGAGGGCGGCCAGCACGGTGAGGATACGCATGGCCTTCACACCAACCGGAAGGCCGGCAACCCACGACGAAACGACCTTCGCAAAGAGGGGGAGTAGAAGGTAGAACGAGACTTCAACCGCCAGGCTCCACGACTGGCTCATGCCATCGAGGAACGCCTCGCCCCGATAGATCTGAAGCAGGAACACGTGAAGAACCGTGTCGGCTGCCTTGGCCCGGATACCAACCGTTGCCGCGATAATTCCAAGCACGACCCAATAGGTGGGATAGATCCGAAAGAAGCGGCGGAGGAAGTGACGCCGAGGGCTCCCAAGGGGCGTTTCGTCGAATGCTGCTGCGGCCGAGGGGCGGAAAAGGAGGAACCCCGAAATCGCAAAGAACACCGGAACGCCAACATCGAGTCGACCGAGAAGAGCGCCGACTCTTGCGTTGAAGGTGGCGCCGGTGAGGAACCCGACATGATGGAAGAACACCAGCACGGCGGCCACGGCCCGAAGTCCTTCGACGCCAGGGAAACGCGGACGCGGATCGATAACCGAAGCGTCAGCGGTTGTTGTTGAACCGGTGACCGCTGGATCGGTTGAGGTCATTGCCTGGACGGCCAACCCCTAGCGGAGTGAGGCCGAACCCTCGAGCTTTGAACCTTGTGCTGAGGGACCCCTGGTGCCGCCATCGGAGCCAGAGCCGATGGCGCCATCGGAAAGATCAGCGGAATCGCCAGCGGATTCTTCGTGGTATTCCTCTTCGACGTTGACCGACCAAACATCATGGTTGGCGCCAAGGATGTTCTCGACCGACAACATCGCCGTGTACATCGAGTGATCTTGGTTGTTGTACTTGTGCATCCCGTTTCGGCCAACCGGCATCACGTTCTTCGCGTGCTCAGCCAGCCAGGCCTTAAGGATCTCGACGTTGTTGGAATAGTCGGCGTCGTACATCGGATACGCCTTCGGCATCCGAACGACATACCCCTCGGTGACGTGATCGGGATCGAGTAGCCCGAGCGACTCGAGTTCGGCTTTGCCCTGCTCGATGAGGTCGTCATCGTCAGCATTCCAAAGATGATCACCCTCCGTCACGAAGTACTCAAGGCCCAGGCAGGTGCGGCCATCCTTCACAAGGTGCGGTGACCAGCGGCCAAAGTTCTGGACCCGGCCGACCTCGACTTCAGGGGAGTGGATATAGATCCAGTTGTCGGGAAAGCCGTCGGCTTCCGGCACGACGAGTGCCACGGTGAGAAAGTCCCGAAACTTGAGCTGGTTTGCAGCTTCGATGACTTCGGCCGGTGGGGCCGGATCCATTGCTTTCAGAAGGAGCGGCAGCGGCATCGATGACAGCACGTGGCTTGCCGGATAGGTGACTTCGGTGCAGTCGTTCTCGATGTCCATGCTGACGACCGATGTGACGACGCCGTCGCTGTGTTCGAGTCGCACAACCGGGTGACGCATATGAACGGGACTACCGGCGTTCTCGACCAACTCTCGGCAACGTTCCCACATCTGCCCCGGGCCAAACTTGGGATATTCGAACTCTTCGATCAGCGAGGTGATCTCTTTCTGATTCCGGCTTGGCGTCAGCGAGTTCAGAACGGCAGTGAACAGCGA
The DNA here is from genome assembly GCA_937934655.1 of uncultured Acidimicrobiales bacterium. Lineage (GTDB taxonomy): Bacteria > Actinomycetota > Acidimicrobiia > Acidimicrobiales > SHLQ01 > CALLQB01. The sequence goes on from CALGZB010000016.1 coordinate 53,156, forward strand.
AAGGTTCTTGATGCGTTGCGCTGCCCAGTCGGCCTGAATCGTTGCGGCGTCGACACCCCAGACCTTCTCGGTATAGGTCTTGAAGAACATTCGGTACAGACGCCACCCGAAACGCGAGGCGGTCCAGGTCTCGAAGTTGCTGGTGTCTGCCGGTGGGCGGAGACGAACCCATCCGTAACTGGCGACGCAGCGGATCGCTTCGATCGGGCCGAGGTTGCGAAGGGCGTTGAAGGCCTTCAGCGGATAGTCGTAGAAGTCGCCCTCGTAGAAGATGCGGCTCATGCGAGGGCGAAGGAGGAAATCTTCGTCGTCGAGGATCTCATGCCAGAGGGCCTCGACCGGCTTCACCTTGGTGAAGAATCGGTGGCCACCAATGTCGAATTTCCAGCCGTTTCGCTCGGCGGTCCGGCTGATGCCGCCCACGACGCTGTCGGCTTCGAGAACGATGCTCGATACGTTACTTTTCGTGAGCTGGTACGCAGCGGTGAGGCCGGCTGGGCCAGCGCCGATGATGACTGGTGCGAGACCGGCTATGTCGTTGCTTGACTCAGCGGGATTGTTCGTAACGTCGCTCATAAGCTGCTCATCGATATGGACATTGTGGAACTCCTAGTCGGCCCGAATTGGGCCGGCTGCGCTGAGAATGGCCGCCGACCCGCAGCTTAAAGCGGGTGCCCACCGCCGGAGTAATCCGGCGGGGGCTGTCGAGAGCAGTCGGAATGCTGTGAAATTAGTGCATTTCGCAGCGTCGAATGGCCATAACCTCGGTCGTCCGGAAACTGGCGATTCGGGTGGACCAGCTGTCGATGACCCGCCGGTCGGCGTCGGTCTGAAAGAACGTGGTCATTGCTCCCTCCTGGCTGTAGGCATTTGCGCCTTGAATTTGTTCAGATGTGCCGTCCTGAAGGGTGATGCGATAACGGTTCATGTGTTTCTCCTGCCTGATGCGGTGACTGCTGGGGTACTACTCGGTGGGTACTGCGTGGTCTCATCATGACGGAGGGTGCCTGTGGGATGGAAGAGGACAAGGCTCGGGAAATCGCGATATTCCTCGGGATTTGTTGTGGATGATCTTGTGGAACCTGTGGATAATGGGGCTGATGTTGCTTGTGTTGTTTCAGATTGCAGATGGGTCGTCGATCGCAAGCCGGTCCGAAAGCTGGAGCGAAAGCTGGTCCGAAGGTGGTTCGAACATGCACGGCCAGGACGTCAGCGCCGCTGTATCGGCTGTTCTTCGACTCCGCGCCAGCGTTCGGTCTGGTTGCGCCGTTTGCTCCGCTTTGCAAATCGCCGATCCATCGACCCTGCCGTCCCCGCCTTGGTTTCCGGTCCGTCAACCCCGGACCGCGGGACTGCGGTGCCTGGAACCGAACCGGTGCCGGACTGCGGTGCCAGGTACCGAAGGGTTTCGGACGGTAGGGTCTCGTCGTGAACGATTTTGATTGTCCTCGCTGCGGTGCGTCGGTCTCTGAGGTCTTCTATGGGCCCTGTGTTGTTTGTGTTGACGCGCTTCGGGCAGCGTTTGTTGGCGAGGCCCGCGAGGTCGAAGTAGTCGCCTACGAACCAAAGATGAACGTCACCCCAAACGCCGTAGCGCTCAAGGACTGACGGGCAGTCGCCATGGGGCTGGATGGTCGACAGTGACGCTCCGGTAATAGTTCTCGGTCATGTAGGTCCGGCTGTTCTCGGCGAATACTCATTTCAATCGCTGCACTAGGAAGAAGAAACCCCCATGGAAGATCTCTCGAATCGCACCGCTGTCATCACCGGCGGGGCCAGCGGTATCGGCCTGGCTTTGGCACATCACTTTGGGGCCGAAGGTATGCGCCTAGTGCTGGGCGACGTCGAAGAGGCCGCTCTGGTTGTGGCGACAAAGGAACTTGGCGACGCCGGGTACGACGTTGTGTCCGAAGTTATTGACGTTCGAGAAATCGATGACCTCAAACGGCTCGAGGCAACAGCAATCAAACATTTCGGAAACGTGCACGTACTTTGCAACAACGCTGGCGTCGGAGGCGGCGGGGCGGTTGCTGATCCCGACAACCTCGCCACCTGGAAGTGGACCATCGATATCGACCTTTGGGGCGTCATCTTCGGCTGCAAGGTATTTCTGCCTGCGATGATCGCCCATGGCGAACCGTGCCATGTTGTGAATACCGCGTCGATGGCGGGCCACATCGCTCCACCGATGATGGGCGCGTACAACGTCTCAAAGTTCGGTGTTGTTGCGCTCTCGGAAACCCTGACCCGTGAGATGCAGATGGACCAGACCAACGTGGGTGTGTCGGTTCTTTGCCCGGCTTTCGTGAGCACCGGGATCGCCGACAGTGCTCGGAACATGCCCGACGATGTGGCCGCCGGTCAGACCGGGACGTCGGAATCTGAAGATGGCGTGCAATCGGTTATCGAGGCACTCGTGGCCGGAGGAATCAGCCCGGATGTTGTTGCTCGAGAGGTCGTCGATGCCATTCGGGAGAATCGGTTCTGGATCTTGACGCACGAACAGACGGCCGCTTCTGTCCTCGCTCGGGCCAACGAGATTGCCGAGGGGAAGAACCCCTCACTCGACGCGATCTTCAGCTGACAAGCTGCCCGCTGAAGCGCGAAAGAACCGTGCTTGGGCGGCCGCAGGTCAAGAATTGATAAAGATCACGCCTGTACGGAGAGTTTTCCTTAGGTTTTTTCGGTGAGTCGTCGATGCAGAAATGCGCGACCTTCCACGAAACGAAAGTACCGAGGCACCGCTCATGTCCGAACTGATGCACCTGATTTACAGCAGTGCAGCCACTCAGCAGTTTGATCGCGACGCGCTTGTGCACCTTCTCGACCGGGCCCGCAAGACCAACAGCGAGCTCAATATCTCCGGCATGCTCCTCTACATCGATGGGAGTTTCCTACAGGTTCTCGAAGGCGCCCCCGACCAGGTCGAGGCACTCTTCGACCGTATCTCCGGGGATCCACGCCACAGCACCGTCGTAAGAATCATCAGCGAACCCATTGCCAAACGAACCTTCAGCGACTGGAGCATGGGTTTCGCTGAGGTGTCCGCCGATGATCTGAACGAGGTTGACGGCCTCAACGACTTCTTCACCGGCCAAGCGTGTTTTAGCGAACTCGGACCCGGACGAACCAAAAAGCTCCTCCATGCATTCAAATCCGGGCGCTGGCGCTCGCGCATCGAAGGGGTGCTCCCAAAGGCCCCACCGTCATCGGCATCAGAGCACCCGGAACCGGCGTCTCCTGGCGTGTCTGCGAGTCCGCCGCCGGGTACACCAGGGCTCGATGCCCTGCCCGTGTCCTTCGCGTTCCAGCCGATTTTCGACGTGACGAGCCACACAATCTCATCGTATGAAGCCATCGTGTGCGACGAGGCAGGTGGAAGCGCGGATGCTGTTCTGTCCTCCTACACCAGCACCGAGCAATCTGGCCTACTCCAACGCGAGCTTCATCTTCGGGCCGTCGCTCTTGCCGCCAAACTTGGACTCCAGACCGGACTCACCCTGAAGTACGCAGCCCGTGGAGTCGAAGAAGCCGATCAGCTGATGTCGGCCACACTTGAGATCGCTCGAAGCCACGGCTTTTCGAACAACCAGGTAACCCTCGAAATCGACCAACGCGAATTGGTCGGAGACAGTTCGTGGTTTGCCTCGGTGATCCAGAAGCAGCGTGGATTGGGGCTCCGGTTTTCGATCGACCACTTCGGCGACGCCCGGTCGGGCCTCAGCTTGATCGATGCCTATCAACCCGACAGCGTTGCGCTCAATAAGAACTTGGTCGCAAATATCGAAACGCACGGAACTCGCCAAGCGATCGTGCGTGGCGTGATTCAGACGTGCCAGGACCTTGGTATCGACCTCATTGCCAAATACGTCGAGACCGAAGCCGAGGTGGCTTGGTTTCGAAGCGAAGGCGTTGACCTTTTCCAAGGCACAGTCATTGCACCTCCAACATTCGAAGCACTGCTGCCCGACGTGCGTTATTCGGGACCTGTTGCGGCATGATTGCCCTCCCGCCCTTCTCGTTTGCGTTCCAGCCGATTTACGACATGGCCTCGGGCCAGATCGTTTCGCAGGAGGCACTTGTCCGCGGGCCAGCGGGGGAGTCGGCCTACAGCGTCCTCAGTCAGCTGACGGCGCCGGGTATCTATCAGTTCGACGAACGCTTACGAGCGGCGGCAATACGGCTGGCAGCCGAAATTGGTGGGCCAGAGGCGCTGCATCTGAACCTAAATCTGATGCCGCGCTCGCTCGAAGTGTCGCCGAGTGCCTTGGCGTCGACGCTCGAAACCGCACAGAACTGCGGGCTCTCGCCCGAGTCGATCACGATCGAGATTACCGAGAGCGAGATCATCCACGACATCGAAGGCTTCGTCGCTGTAGCGAATGAATACCGCGGCACAGGCATCCAATACGCGATTGATGACTTCGGCGCCGGCTATGCCGGCCTCTACCTTCTTGCGGAGTTTCAGCCTGATGCGCTGAAACTTGACCGTCAGCTGGTTGCCGGTATCGAACGCGACGGACCTCGACAAGCAATCGTCCGTGGGGTGCTGCGGACCTGTGAGGATCTCGGTATCGATGTCATCGCTGAAGGCGTCGAGACCGAGGCGGAGTTCTCGTGGTTTCGTAGCGAAGGGGTCGACCTTTTCCAGGGCTACCTTCTGGCACGTCCTGGGTTCGAACAGCTGCCCGGAGTGGCGATTCCGGGGACCAGCGCCCGTCCTACTCCAGTAGTCGCACAACTACCTATGGCGGCCTGACCAGGCTTGTTTCGGGTCGATCAGACGTCGGTAAAAAAGAGGAAACCCCGAGTAGCCTCGCAGCTTGCGCCGCTCAACTCCTCGGGGTTTCACATGTGGTCCGAACATACATTCATCCAGCACGACCCGGAATCCTGAAACGTTGTCGCAAGCGACACCGTCTTGATTGTCAACTCCCCGAAGCCTCGTAGTGCTCTGGGGTAAATCTGAGTCTCACAGCGGGTAAGCGACCTCACCCTCTTGGGAGTCTTGTTCCCGAACTACCCGACGGCAGCTCGTTTCCGAGATTCCACTTGGCACAGCTTCGCAACTCATTCATCCACGTTTGTGGACCTTCCCGTCGGTAGGTGCACTCTTGTGAACGTCTGTGTTGTTTCGCTTGGCATCCCCGGCGATCTCCGATCTTCCCCATCCGTCGATGGTTCCGTTCACTGATCACGTCGGCGAAACCGATGTGCGAACTGGTAGACCCGCTTCACTCGCCTGTGTGTGTTGATCTCGCCGAAACAGTGGCACTTCCGAAGAAGGAGCCGAATTTCGGGTTGGTCAGCGCACTCATTTGAGATTGGCTTGTCTGGTCCGATGTTTTGATCGGCAGCGGGTTCTCGCTCCAGGTGGCTTTGATGCGCTTCTGTTAGCTCGAGCTTGTCCTGACTACCCAGATTGAACCGAAGCTCGCCCCAAGTAGACGCTTCAAACCGTTGCTTCCGTCTGCGGACCGAAGTCGTTCCGAAGGTTAAACCGTTTGCGTCTCTCGACAACTGCGACTCTTCACCCAACGCACACCGAACGTCAAGGTGAAAGCCGATTTCCCCAGGAATTCGGGGGAAATCCCCAGGTTTCGCGTGCTTATACACATGTTCATTCACAGAATGGTGGATGATTCGGAAATTGTCTTCCTGCTTGCGGGTGGTTCCATGTTCGGCAGGGATCCGGGGCCGCCGGATCGGCTGACCTCCGACTTCGCGCTACCGCTCGGGCCGTCTGCGTTGCTTGCTCCGCTTCGCAAATCGCCGATCCGTCGACCCCGGATTCCTGCTTAGGTGGAGTGTCTCTTTAGCCAGTGAAAACAATGGCCTTGGCGTTCGGTAGAGACTCGAGGTCGGGAGGGGCCTGGAACCAGATGGGGTTTCGGTGCCAGGTGTGCAGCGCTCAAATGAACGAAAGGCTTGCGAGTGGGCGACCAACAAGATGGGTGTCGTGCCGGAGTGGGCGGAGGCCGAGGTTGAAGCTAGGGGGTCATAGCGGAGCGCAGAGGAAGCGAGCTTGCGAGCGAACGACCAAAGTTACAGCTCGAACTTTTGGTACCCGACTGCGAATGCGTAGACGGCGTTTACGTAGCTGTCGTGGTGGTTGTACGCGAAGTAGCCGCGGCGTAGGCCTTCGACTGTTGTCACGTTGCCTGCGGTCCGGCAGAGGTAGTGGGCGGCGGAGAGGGCTGCGTCGTAGAGATTGTGGGGGTTTGCGTCGCCGTTGCCATCGCCATCGAGTCCGTTGCCTGCCCAGGTCGACGGGATGAACTGCATGGGGCCGACGGCCCGGTCGAAGATGGGGTCGCGGTCGAGGAGTCCGCCGTCGGTGTCGGTGATGACCGCAGTGGCCGAGTCTCCGTTGAGCGGAATGCCAATGATCTCTGGGGTCACGAGGCCATCGGAGGCGACTGAACTTGGGTTGGGGGTTCCGTTGTAGGTGCCGTGTCGGCTCTCTACCCGGCCGATGCCGGCGAGCATCCACCACTGCACGCCGCAGCCGGGATGGATCTCTTCGCTTGCGATCGCGGCGCTGTTGTACGCATCGAGGACCACAACGTCGAATTCGAGCTCGGGTATGTAGGCGAGGCGTCGGTTGTCGCGCACCGCAGCCTCGAGCTCGGGAATCTTGGTGGACGATTCGAAGAGGGCGATGCTCCAGTCCTCGATGTCGTTTTGTGTTGTTGTAACGGTGAGGGCGACCTGGGCGAGTCGTTTCTCGTCGCTGTCTTGTTCCGTGTCGAGTTTGGCTAGCGATGCTTCGAGCGTTCCCCGGTTCTCGATCTGGACCTCGCCGGCTTCTTCGACGAGCTGAAATGACCGTCCGGCATCGCGCATGACGTCGGGGTCGAGGCCCTGAAGCTGGGTGTGGGCGTCGGTGGTTCCCGATGACACGTATTCGCGAACGGCCATGGCCCGAAGGTGATTCTCTATTCGGTCGAGTTCGCGGACGAGAGTTCGTCGCTCTCGGCGCCGTTCGGTGAGGCGTTCTCGGATGCGGGTCTTGTCGGCCTGCAGCCCAACGAGTTCATCCTTTGAGGAGCCGAGGGAGTCGCGGGCCTCGGCGATGAGGCGAAGCTGGTTGAGGTAGGACTCTATTGCTGCGTCGTACTCGGGGCTGGTGGCGGCCACCCTGTCGACACCGGGGCTGAGGTTGGGGTCGGGGATGAGATCGCCAATTTCGACATCGGCGAGTTGCTCGAGTGTGAGTTGCTCTGGTCGGACGGCAATCTCTTCGCTTGTTTCGCCACTTGTTTCGCCGTCAGGGGTTTCCTGGGCCAACGCGTGGGTGGCGCTCGCGGTGAGGCTCGATGCGATGAGGGCGAGTGCGAGCACACAGGCGGCTGCAAGGCGGTATACGCCCGAGATTCGCGCTGGAGGGGCCAGGCGATGGGGGCAAGAGAAGTTGGGTCGACCGAAGGACACCGATATCTATCGGCGCCGATCCCGCAGAACGAAGGGTCAGAAGTGGCGAATCTGGGTCATTCGGACCAAGCATCTCGTGCAATAAGAACATCTTTCAGTACTTGTGGTTGGTCGGTCATTACGCCGTCGACACCGATATCGAGCAGGCGCTGCATGTCGCCTGGGTCATCAATCGTCCATACGTGAACCTGAAGGCCGAGCTCGTGGGACTTGGCGACGAATCGTTCATCGGTGATCGGAACCAGGCCGGACTTCACGGGGACCTGAGCGGCGCCGGCACTCAGGAACCCACCTGGTTCGGCGAGGGCCGGACTCGGGGTGCCCATCGACGCTGCACGAAGTGCGAGAATGCCGAGCGGTCCGAGAGACGTGCAGAGGTTGGGGCCGAGAAGGTCGCGAATGGTCTTCAGGCGAAAATCCGAGAAAGCCCCTACGCAGACTCGGTCGATTGCGCCGGTCTCGGTGATGAGCTTGGCAAGCGGCGCAATGCTCTCTTTGGCTTTGATGTCGATGTTAAAGCGGGCCTCGGGGAAACTGGCGAACAAGTCGGCCATGAGCGGGATGGGTTCGCTTCCATCGATCCGTGCCGTCGACACCTCTGCCCATGACAGTTCACTGATTTTGCCGCTCTTGTCGGTGACGCGATCGAGCGAATCGTCGTGAAACGCTACGAGCACGCCGTCGCTCGTCGCGTGCACATCGGTTTCAAGGTACCGGTAGCCCAGGTCCACGGCGTTTTGGAATGCAGGCATCGTGTTCTCGGGATGTTCGCTTGTTCCTCCGCGGTGTGCGAAAGGAATTGGCGTTTCAAATTCTAAGTAGGGAAAGCGGCCCGATGGCATTGATGAATCCGTGGTTGGAGGGTGGCAGGGGAGAGTGGCAGGGGACAGTGGCAGAGGAGAAGAGGAGAGTTGAAGCGGTCGTCAGAAAGCTAGCGGGATTGGGCAAGCTCAGGTCGTTTTGCTTACCTCAACTCCCGCCAAGCGGGATACGTTTGACGGCGTGCCCGCATCAATCACCGAGCAGTTCGCTCAATTGGTCGAACAGGAAGAATCGGCGCTCGAGCTGGATCGAGCAATGGTGCTTATCGCGGCCCACGAGCGGCCTGAGCTCGACATCGACGTCGAGTTGCAACGGCTCGACACCTTGGCCGAACGCTGCTCGGCTCCGACGCTTGATGCCGTAAGTCGCCAGCTTTTTCAGTTTGAAGGTTTTGTCGGCAACGCCATGTCGTATTACGACGCCGACAACTCGCTTCTCGACCAGGTGCTCGAACGTCGCATGGGTATACCAATCAGCCTGTCGGTGCTCGCGATCGAGGTTGGTCGACGGCTCGGAGTCCCGATGGCCCCAGTAGGTATGCCTGGCCACTTTCTCGTGCGAGACCGGGTCCTCGATGACGTCTTTCTCGACCCGTTCCACGGTGGAGCGATTCTCAGTGCGGCGCAGTGCCGGCGTTTCTTTCACACGATGCATGGTCCGCAGGCCCCTTGGGTCGACGAGTACCTCGACCCCATCGACAAACGAGCCGTTCTGTTTCGCACGCTCAACAATCTGCGAGCGATATCGAATAACTCTGGCGCCATCGATCGCGAAATTTGGGTGCTTCGGCTTATGAGCCGGATCCCTGGAATGCGCCATGAACCGGCGGGCGCTCTCGTTGACCTTCTGGTGCAGCGGGGGCGCTACGACGATGCCGCCGATGAACTCGACGTCCTAGCCGCTGCCGTTCCACAGATGGCCGAACAGGCGCAAAATCAGGCAATCGCACTCCGCTCACGCCTCAACTAGATACTTCATCATCAAAAAGTATTGGCTCTCCAAAAAGTATTGGCTCTCCAAGAAGTATTGGCTCTCCAACCAAGAAGGTTCAAACAATGATCGATCGCGAACTCAAGCGAAGCCTTGGGCAGATGATGCATGGGGTGCAGGTGGTCGGTGCCAGCCACGACGGCGTGTCGCGGGCATACTGCTCGCATTGGGTGTCGCAGGTTTCGTTCGAAGAGCCCATCGTTATGGCTTCGGTATCGCCGAAACACGACACGTATCCGCTTCTCGACGCGTCGGGTCGCTTTTCGGTGTCGATCATGGGTGCCGACCAGGTAGAGGCGGCACAGTACTTCTCCTACCCGGGCCGGAAATTCCGTTACCTGGCGCCGGAATTTCTCGATGAAGTCAACGGATTGCCCCGAGTCATCGACTGCATTGCGTGGCTTGAGTGCGAGGTAATCGACCGGATCGACAAGTACGACCATGAGTTGTTCTTCGCAAAGGTCGTCAATACCGAAGCCGGTCGGTTGAAGTTCCCTCCCCTTCTGTACTCGTCGCGTCTTGGTTGGAGGGCGTCCGGCGACAAAGCCCGCGAGCCGGGAACTTCAGTTCGTGACGGGCTGCTCGCTCGTCTTGAGGCGCTTGATAACGCGGAGCAGCAAAACGACCCTCCGCTGGCTGACGAGACATAAGACCAGCGGAAATAGCTGCATTTCCCTGAAAATCTCCGCACTCCGCGTGTTCGGGTGACTACGCTTAGGGCCGTGAAAAGACGAACGAAAATAATAGCAACTATGGGTCCTGCCTGCGACGACGAGGTCGTCCTGAAGGGCATGATCGAGGCCGGCATGGATGTCGCCCGAATCAACATGTCCCACGGCTCCATCGAAGAAGGTCTCGAACGTTTCCATCGGGTTCGACGGCTCAGCGAAGAGTGCGGCCGCCGAGTCGGTATTCTGGTCGACCTTCCTGGCCCCAAGGTTCGCTGCGCCACCTTTGGTGATGAGTACGTGCGCCTCGTACCCGGTTCCACGGTCGAATTGCGGGTCGGGAACGAAACGTCAACGGCCGAGATCATCGAGGTCAACTACGAGGGGCTTGTTACCGACGTGCAGATTGGCGACCGCCTGAACATGGGCGACGGCCGAGCCATCCTTGAGATCACCGAAAAACAACCCGACAAGCTCCTTGCCAATGTCGCTCACGGCGGAAAGATCTCGGGCCGGCCGGGTATTCACGTGCCGTCCGATCGACTGCGCATCAGCACGCCTACCCCTGAGGATCTTGTGATCCTCGATGCGTTTGTCGCGGTGGGTGTCGACATGGTCGCGCTCTCGTTCGTTCGGTCGGCTCATGAGGTACGTCGGGTCGGTACCGAACCACATCCTCGTGGCCCATTGATCGTCGCCAAGATCGAAACTCGCGCTGCTGTCGAGAACCTTGAAGGCATCATCGAAGCATCGGGCGCCGTCATGGTTGCCCGTGGCGACTTGGGTAACGAGCTTCCGCTTGAAGACCTCCCGGTTCTACAAAAAGAGATCATCTCCAAGTGCATCGCTCTTGGCCGTCCGGCGATTACCGCCACGCAGATGCTCGAGTCGATGATCGAATCACCAGCGCCAACCCGCGCCGAGACCTCCGATGTGGCGAACGCCGTCTGGGACGGATCGTCGGTCGTCATGTTGTCGGGCGAGACCGCCGTCGGTGCTGACCCGATCAATGTGGTTCGAACAATGGGCCGCATCGCTCGTCGTGCCGATGAGGAGTTCGACCACAACCGTTGGGCTCGCCGGATAGCCGAGCTTCGTATGACCAGCGAAACCGACACCGATGCATCGGTGACCGATGCGATGACTATGGCCGCATGGCGGGCGACTGCCGAGCTCGGCGTGAAGACCATCGTCGCTGTATCGAGCAGCGGCTTTACCGTTCGTTCTATGGCCCGGTTCCGTCCCGAAGCAACGATCCTTGGCTTTTCGACCAATCTGAACACCGTGAATCAACTCTCCCTCAGCTGGGGAACGATTCCCGTTGCGCTGCCCCCTCATGTGTCGAGCAACGAAGAGATGGCCGACGAGGCAGTTCGTACGGCAAAGGAACTCGGCCATGTCGCAACGGGCGAGTTGGTTGCGGTGCTGGCAGGAGCGAGCAGCTCGAGCCTCTCGGCGAACGTTCTCCGGCTCGTCCGCGTGGGCTAGGTCCACCGCCGGTCCACGAGGTCCACAACTAGCGACGAAGAGTTCGCAACGTCGTCGGCATCACTTCTTGCAGCCGTACTCCACGTACTGGTCTTGAGTGATGTCGACGTCGATGCTGTAGAGGCTGCACTCGCACGTCTTTGCGCAGTCGCCAAGGTCGCTGCGCTGAATCCAAAGCGTGAAGAGAAAGATTGCTATCACGCCGAGGATCGAGGCTTTGATGGCGAGCTTGGTGATAAATCGCATTACCCAGAACGCGGCAAAGAACATACCCAACGTAATCATCGGGATGATCCAGCGGAGCCGGTCGGGCGTGATGAACGATGGCAGGCTGACGCCGATTACCGACGCCGCGGGGAACTCAGCGAGAAACCCCGAGGAAACCGCGTTCGACAAGACAGAGAAGAGGGGAGCCGTGGGGAGGACCATGGCGAGAGCGTAATAGGCTTAGCGGCATGTCTGACATCAATCCCGTCCACCTCACTACCGGTCCGCCGGAAACTGTTCTTCCCCCTGAACCGGCCGATGCACTCGCGGCGCTCGAAGCGGCGCTTAACGGTGCCGAGGATCAGCGCCGAGTAGAGGTCGGCAAGGTCGTCTGCCAATGGCCGACCTTCTTGGCTGGTTGGGCCTCGATGGGCGACCTCGCATCCGACGACGCTGAGGCGTACGCGGCGTATCGGGTCGGCTATCACCGTGGCCTCGACCGTCTTCGCCAAAACGGCTGGCGCGGTTCTGGCTATGTTCGTTGGCAGCATGAGACCAACCGTGGATTCTTGCGGGCACTTTCCGGTCTGCAGCGCCTGGCCGAAAAGATTGGCGAGAGCGAAGAAGATCAACGCTGTGCACATTTCCTGCTCCAGCTGGATCCTTCTTGGCCGCCCGCTGAGTAGAGCGGCATCGCCGTTCGACGTTGACTCGCCCCTTAGGCCAGCCGGCAAGCAAAGCTGAGTTCGTGTCCGCTTGGGTCCCGAATATGGAAATACCGTTCGCCCCACGGCGCATTGGACGGTTTCATTTCGGGGCCATAGCCGGCGGCGACCGCGGCCCGGTAGAGATCGTCGACCTCGGCGGTGGTTTGGGTATGGAAGATAACCCAGCCCCAGATTTTGGTCTGATGGAAGTCAGCCTCAAATCGCAGATTGACGAAATGGGTCGGACCACGATCGGTGTGGAGTCCTTCCATGCTCGTGAAGGGTTCGGCGGCTCCGCCGAAGACGACGCGAAAGCCCAGCGACTCATAGAAACTGACGCTTGCCGCCATGTGGCCGGTGAAGAGCGTGACGGCGTTGATCGACTCGGTTCCAGCGGTCATCAACCCAGTTTGGTCGGTCTTGGTGGGCAAAACGTGTGATGATCGTTTTTTCACGCCGGAGGGTCGATGGCTGCACCTGAGAAGTTCGCTGGTTCGATGAAGGTCGCGCCTACGTTCGCCGTTGCGGTGCTCGCTGGTGGTTCGAGCCGCCGAATGGGGCGCGATAAGGCGCTTCTTGAGATCGACGGTGATGCCATGGTGCTGCGGGTAGTCGCCGCAGCAAGGGCTTCCGACGCCCAGGAGACGGTCGTCGTTGGGCGCGAGCCCGATTTGTGGCCGAACGTTTCGTCCATTCCGGACCGATTCCCTGGTGAGGGGCCTCTTGGCGGGCTTGTTACAGCACTCGGACATTGCGGTACCGATCTTGTGGTGTTGATGCCTTGTGACCTGCTGTATCCCTCAGGCGCTGCGGTGCAGATCGTGGTCGACGAGCTCGGTTCTCGGCCTGAGGTCGACGTGCTCGTGCCGCTTGTTCGGAACCGTCGCCAGTACGTGCAGGCAGGGTTCCGTCGGGCAGCTCTTGAGCATCTCGAGGCCCGTTTCGAGGCCGGATCGCGCTCGATCCATGATGGGATCGTTGACCTCGTTGTGGAAGAAGTACCCGTTGACGAGGCCGATTGGTTTGCCGACGCTGATGAGCCTGCGGATCTTCCGGTACGATCGAGTCAGGAAGATTTTCGGAGAACCACGTTGAATTCAGTACCAGAACAATCCATCGACGAACTTGCGAGTGCACTCGCCGATGGCGCACCGTTGCTCGATGTCCGTGAAGTCAACGAATGGCTTGACGAACGAATCGAAGGCGGTCTTCATATTCCGCTTGGCGACGTGCCCGATCATGTCCCCGAAATTCTGGCCCATATCGAGAGCGCCGGCGGCGGTGACTTGTGGGTCGTTTGCGCCTCCGGTGGTCGCAGCATGACCGCGGCCGATTTCCTTTCGTCGCACGGCATATCGGCAATCAACGTGGCAGGCGGAACCAAAGCATGGGTCGCATCCGGAAATCCGTTCGCAACCGGCCCGGCCGAGTGAGCATCGACGCTGACAGCTCTGCGATCCCCATCGTTGAAACCGACGCTCATCTCGAAGATGTCGTAGCGAGCCTGCTCGAGCACGACATCTACGCCGTCGATACCGAGTTTCACCGCGAGCGTACCTATTACCCCAAGGTGGCCTTGGTGCAGGTGCTCTGGCCTGGCGGCGAGCCGACACTGATCGATCCTCTTGCGGTTTCGTTAAAACCGATGGCCGCGGTTCTTGAAGGTCCTGGCGTTGCCGTAATGCACGCAGCCCAACAAGACCTCGAAGTGATGGACTTGGCCACCAACACCATTCCGTCCGCGTTGTTCGACACCCAGATCGCCGCGGGCTTTATCGGTATGAGCTCACCGTCGCTGTCGGCGCTTCACGAGCGTTTTCTTGATAAGCGGCTCCCCAAGGGAGACCGGCTCACCGACTGGTTAGCTCGACCGCTGACCCCAGGGCAGACCACGTACGCCGCATCCGACGTGGCCGACCTGCTTACGATTCACCAGATACTCAGCGACGACCTTGACTCACGTGGGCGTTTGGGGTGGGCGCACCAAGAGTGCGAGAACTTCCGACTTCGTGGTCGGCCATCACGCGAACCAGCCGATGCATGGCTAAAGATCAAAGATGTCCGCCACCTTCGTGGCTCAAGTCTTGCCGTTGCTCAGGCCATCGCAGCCTGGCGCGAACGTCGTGCTGCAGAAACCGACCAGCCGGTTCGGTTTGTTCTCCCCGATCTCGCCATCGTGGCTCTCGCTCAGAAGAAGCCGGGCTCGATTGAGAAGCTCAAGTCGGTCCGAGGTCTCGATGACCGTCATCTTAAGGGCGGCGCAAAAGAGATGATCCTCGAGGTCATTGCCGAGTCAAAAGATATTGACCCGGTGCTCTTGAAGGCGCCGGACCGTGCCAATTCCCTGCGCGAGATGCGCCCTGCTGTCACCTTGATTTCTGCATGGGTTAGTCAGCTCTCGAAAGAACTGTCTATCGATCCGGCGCTGTTGGCGAGCCGCAACGACATCGAAGCCTTTGTCCGGGGCGACGATGAGGCTCGTTTGAGTGCCGGGTGGCGCAAAGAACTCGCAGGGGAGCCGGTGGCCCGTCTGATGGACGGCGAGGCGGCGCTTGCGTTCAATGGCCGCGACGGTTTGGTTCTCGAAGCGCGAAGCCATCAACCCGTCGAACGCTAGAGGCGTTTCCGTCCCGGTCGACCCGACATTTGGGCCCTCCTGACCTCGGCAAACGTGGTTTGGGTCGTTCGGGACGAATGCCGTTTCGGGATTGCTGCTTTCATGGTCTGACGGGGGTCCCCAGACGATGTATAGTCTTGCTCTTGGATTAGATTTCGAAATACATGGAGCGTGTCCCGATGAAAAAGGGTCGCCACAGAAGATTTGAAGAGGCTCGGGCGCTTAAGCGGTCCGATAACGTTGATCTCGATGGGATCTTCGAAAGCCTTGACGACAACGGTCCCAGCGGTGTCACCGACTGGGAAGATGTAGCTGACGAGTACTCACAGTGGGCCGATGTGGCTGCTGAGTACGACGCGAAACAGGCTACGGACACCGCACCAAGTCCCGACATAGGTACTGGCCCCGCTGTCGCGGCAGATAGCGCTGTTGCTGAAGCTCCGGCGGTCGACGAGACCCCGGCAGCCGAAGATGCGGTGCCTGACAGTGCCGCAAAAGACAGTGCCGCAGCAGAGAGCGCCGAGACTCCCGAGGCCGAATCAGCCTGATTCGTCGTTGCGCACGATCTGCGCAGCGGGGTGCCCCAGGAACGTCGTGACCCCGCGTCCGGCGACATGGTCGACGAACGCCTTATAGACATCTTCGCCGATGAGTTCGACGATTTCGTCGCGCAGCGTCTCGAATACCGGGTGGACATCGACGAATGCCTGGTGGTCTTCGGTGCACCACCAGTGAAACTCTTTGCCGCCGTCACCCCAGTCGGTTCGAGTCCA
>CALGZB010000017.1 GCA_937934655.1 uncultured Acidimicrobiales bacterium
TTGGTGACGGCGACGACCTCGCCGGTCGACATGTTGGTGATCTGGGCGATGATGCCTCCGTCGCCCATCTGCTGGTTTCGTTCGCCGATGTACTCGATGCCCGAGTCGGTTTCTTTGAAGTCCTTCGCTTCGATGGCCACAGTGAATGGGGCGGTGGCCTCGAACATGTAGGACTCGGCGTTGAATGAGCGCTCGGTGGTAATCGAAACGGAGTCTTCGCCAACCAATACGCCGTCGATGTAGACGGCGCTCCAGTTGTCGGCCCACACATCGATCTGGAATGTGGCGGTAGCTTCACCCGTGTTCTCGGCGCCATCCGTGCTGTCGGGTTCGTTAGCCGGTTCGGTGGTCTCGACCAGTGACGTCGCTGGGGTCTCGATAACAGACGTCGCGGTCGAGTCGGGCGTTGACCCTGACCCGCATCCGGCCGCAATCAGTGCGGCAGCGATGATGGTGCTGAGTCGGATGAGTGATTGGTGCATCGTGAGGTTTCCTCGTGTTGCGGGAGGTGGTTGGGGGAAAGGGAAAGGGGAACGGGAGAGGGGAGAGAGCGTGGGGGATACTGAGCTAGTAGCGGGCGAGCAGGCCAGATACGTGAGCGACCTCGATCTCTTCGGGCGAAACCTCGTCGTTGTCGTCGGTATCGACGACATCGAAGAACTCGCCAAGTCCGATAGCCCGATACGAGCGGCCTTCTTCGTTGGCGTAGTCGACTACCTCTTCCAGGGAAACCTGGCCGTCTTCGTTGGCGTCGGTGCCGTCGAATGCGAATGCGGGGTCAACGACTGCGAGTTCGTCGGCGACGAGCCGGTCAT
Organism: uncultured Acidimicrobiales bacterium; assembly: GCA_937934655.1. Lineage (GTDB taxonomy): Bacteria > Actinomycetota > Acidimicrobiia > Acidimicrobiales > SHLQ01 > CALLQB01. Next base: position 816 of record CALGZB010000017.1, read on the forward strand.
CGCCATCTTCGTCGTACAGATCAAAGAACGCTACAAGGCCAATCTCTCGCTCGAGTGCACCGTCCATGAAGCTGTCCAATTCGTCGCGGGTCACGGTGACGTCGCCATTGCGGTCGGCGTTACTGAAGGGGCCGTGCTCGCCGACGTCTTGTGGCCCGTCGGAAAGGGTGTCTGCGTCATCGGTGGAATCGCCCTCTGGCGCTCCACCCGCTGGACGTTCTGGGCGCTCACCTTCTGGGCGTTCTGGGCGCTCACCTTCTGTCGGAGCTCCTTCTGGCGGAGCGTCCTCTGCGGGTGCATCTTCGGTAGTTTCCGGCACAGCTTCGGTAGCTTCGGTTTCGGTGTCATCGCTTTCGATGACGACCGAGGTCGCTGTGCTGCTCTCGGGCTCGTCGGCAGTGGCGATGTCGGTTGTTTCGCTGCCGCACGCCCCCAGAAAGAGGCACGCGGCCAGGGCGAGCCCTTTGAACCGGTTGGAGCGGAGGATTTGGGGGGTGGTGATCTCGTTGTTCATAAGACCATTGTGCCGACGGTTCTTGTGGGTTCTCTGTGAGTCGTCCCCCAATCAGCTCAGAAGTTGACTACTCAGCCGGAGGGGCGCCTTCGCCGTCTCGTGGTGGGCGTTCGCCGTCTGGTGGTGGGCCCTCTGGGCGTTCGCCACCTGGAGGTGGGCCGTCGGGGCGTCCGCCGCCGCCGCCACCCCCGCCGCGACCCGAGACGACCTCGATCTCGCCGTGGTAGCAGTTGATCGAGTACGGGGCCGCGTCATCGGTGAGGTGATAGTGATAGATGCCTTCGGGGAACTCCGGCGTTGGTCCTACGTGGCCGCTGCATTCATCCAGTTCGGCGTTGGTGATCACTTCACCGTCTACATCTTTGTTGCCGTAGAGGGGAAAGCCATCGAGGATAAAGCCAATGATTGTGGAGTGCTGATCGGCAACGTCGACAACGTCGGTGATGCAGTACGGGATCCCGTGGTAGTGGTAGTTGAGGCCGCTTGCCAGCGGGTGTCCGTTGCACGCATCGAGAAAGCCGACGCCATCGATCAACGTTTGGTCCTCGACCGCAATGATCGAACGCTCCGTGTCTTCGAAGTCGTTGTAGAGCTGCGCACCGCTGATGATCACGGCACCCTGGCCGAGCGGAATGTCGGTGGGCTCCTCGGAATACACCGGGTTCAGCGGAAGCTCGACCACAAGCTCGACCGCGGGAATCAGTGTGTCGGTGTCGGTGGCGGCAAACATTGGATCGTCGTCACCCGGGCCACCGGAGGGAATCAGATACTGGTCGGGTAGTTCATGGCTCGGTCGGCTATCGGAGGTGAACGTCCACGTTTCCCCATCGATGCTGACCTCAACATTGTCGGACCACTGAGCGGCGTTGACACCAGCGGTGGTGTCGTTCGCCTCGCCGGTTGAACCCTCGGCTGGGGATTCTGTGGTTGTTGTTTCGGCCACCGGGCTTTCGCTCTTGGATGTTTCCGCTGCAGGGCTTTCGGTCGTGGAGGTCGTGGAGTCCTCTGAAGCGGTCGTGGTGTTTTCGCCACTACTCGACCCGCAAGCGCTGGCGATCAACGAAATCACCATCAACGCCATGACGAAGGGAATGTACATCGGTTTTCTCATTGGGCTAGTGAACAGGGCCAGCCTGTGAATCTCCTGTGACCCGTTGACGGATCGATGTTGAGGAGCAGCTGAGATCTTCGTCGGTCTGGTAGTTTCGGCTTCCTACGCGGTGATCGAGGGATTGGTTTCGTTATGGGCATATTGGGCATAGATGTCGGCGGTTCGGGCGTAAAAGGGGCCGTTGTCGATACCGAGACCGGCGACTTGCTGAGCGATCGAATTCGGATCCCGACGCCAGACCCGCCGACCCCGGACAACATCGCCGTGGTCGTCCAAGAACTCGTCCAGCAGCTGGATTACAGCGGGCCGGTCGGCTGTAGTTTTCCGACCGTGGTCGTCAATGGGCAGGCGCTTACCGCCGGTAACATCGACCCCGCCTGGAAAGGCACCCACGTCGACAAGCTTTTCGGCGATGCCACTGGTCTGGAGTTTGTCGTGCACAACGACGCCGACCTCGCTGGTCTCGCCGAGATGGCTATCGGAGCCGGTCGCGGCCTGAGCGGCACGGTGATGATGATCACCATCGGAACCGGTCTTGGTTCGGGTGTGTTCTTCGATGGGACGCTTGTGCCCAACATCGAAGTCGGTCGCATGCCAGGGAAAGACGGCGAACCCATCGAGTTCTATGCAGGCGATCGGGCAAGGAAGGCCGATGACTTGAGCTGGGGCGAGTGGGGCGATCGCTTCAATTACTTCCTTCAGCGGGTTTCGCGTGTCTTCACGCCGGCCCACTTCATCCTTGGTGGCGGCGCCAGCAAGAAGCTCGACAAGTTCAGCGACAAGCTCGATATCGACGCGTCGATTCACGTCGCCCACTTCCGCAATAACGCCGGAATCGTCGGGGCAGCGATGGCAGCTCGAGATTCTCTAACCGACGAGGGCTAATTGTTCTTCGGTTAGCTTCGGCACCGGCGGGAGCTGGTACTTGGCGAGATCATCGGCTGCAAGCATTTCGGAGTAGTCGTCGGTGCTGAAGAAGAGGTCGGACCAGTTTGTGGTGGACGTTCGCGTTGCGATTGCGGCTCGGCGTTGAGCGAGTACTTC